>CAZZJN010000046.1:0-19878 GCA_964654505.1 uncultured Ardenticatenaceae bacterium
ACACCTCGGCGACAACGGCCTGGCTCCAAACCAGAGGGGTAAAGCCGAAGAGCAACGCGGCGCTCACGGCCGCCGCCGGCCGTATCCGGGGCTGTAGAGCGCCAATGGTCAATACGACCAGGCCCACGGCCGCGGCCGCGCAGATGGCCGAGAACAGATTGTAGCGGAACGCCACGGTCCCCATCGGCAGCAGGCTAAATAGTTTTCCCAACAGGACATAGGTCGGGTACCCCGGCGGGTGAGGAATCCCCAGCGTAACCGAGGCGGTGATGAGTTCGGCTCCGTCATAGGCTCCATTGGCCCAACTCAGATCGGGCGCCAGGGTAAGGATGTAGACGCCCAATGCGATGAGAGCGGCCGCCAACGCCGGTCGGCGTGGCCTGGTTGGGTCGCCGAAGGTCGCCTCGACCGCGGGGCTGGGAGATGCCGGCATTTGCGGGTGGAATTGGGCCATTTCGACGGCTAACGCGCTCCCTTGCCGCGCAGCACTACCGGGATGGTGCAGGCCAGTATGCCCAGGTCGCGCCTGAACGACTGATGCTCGATATAGTCCAGGTCGAGATCGACTCGCTCATCCAGAGAAAGATCGGCCCGGTTGTTGATCTGCATCGGCCCTGTCATCCCCGGCCTGACGGCCAGCCGTTGCCGATGCCGGTCGGAATAGAAAGCTACGATGCGCGGCTCTTCCGGGCGCGGCCCCACCAGGCTCATGTCACCCCGAATGACGTTCCAGAATTGCGGCAACTCATCCAGGCTCCAGCGGCGCAGGAAGCGACCGGCGGAGGTGAGGCGCGGGTCATTCTCCAGTTTGAGCACCGGCTCGGTCAAGCCGAGAGATGTCACCAGTTCCGGCCAACGTTCGGCCGCGTCAACCTGCATCGTTCGGAATTTATACATAATGAACGTCCGGCCATGCTCGCCGACCCGCTCCTGCTTGAATAAAACCGGCCCTTTCGAGTCCAGTTTAATTAGCAGGGCGATGAGAGGCCATACAACCAACGTGAATAACAGGCCGAGTGTCGCCCCAAATAGATCCAGCCCCCTCTTGAGAGGAGATCTGAAGCTGCCGGGCGCGATTCCGGCACCGATGTCGCGACGCGGCCGGATGACCCCCATCACATAACCCGCGCTCAGTGCGGCCGCCCGCCCAAACAACAGGAACGGCGAGGCGATGGCTACAGCGCGATCCTTGCCCCAGGCCTTGCGAATGAACGGGATGGTGGTGGCCAGGAAGACCAGCAACAATAAAGCGGGCAGCAGCAAGGATAGCCCTACCGCGCTCCCCCAACGGCCGATTCCTCCGGCGATGGCGAGCGTCGCCACGGTCAGAGCGGCGACGAAAGCCATGACCAACAGCATCTGGATCTTCATCACTCGGGGCGTGTGCGAATCCCCAGCCACCTTGCCCGGAAAACGGCGAACAACCTGGGCCTTCCAGTAGCCGATGGTCACCTTCTTGCGCAGATAGGTGGCCGATGTGGCGGTATGGAGATGATCGACGACGGCCGTCTCCTGGAACACCATGCGATAGCCGCGCTCGGCCAGTCGGAAGGAAAGCTCCTGATCTTCGAGATAGTCGAACCGTTCATCGAATCCGCCATTGTCCAACAGGATGTCGCGGCGATATGCGGCCGAATAGGTGTCGATGAAGTCAATCGCTTCATGCAGGCGCAGGAGATCGTATTTATCTTCGTACTCCAGCTGGACGAAACGCGCGACGAGCGAGCGCTGGCGGGTTGCGTAAATTCCCTTGCAGGCGGCGATTTCCGGATCGTGGAAGGGCAGGTACATTTGGCATAGCCAGTCAGGGTGCGGTACGCAATCGGCGTCGGTGCAGCAAATAATGGCTCCCGATGCGGCGCGGATGCCGGCGTTTCGGGCGGCCGCCGGTCGGCCACGCCCCGTAGTGATCACAGTGGCTCCGGCTTCCGCGGCCCGCGCGGCCGTTGCATCCGTCGATCCGTCATCGACGACGATAATTTCATACGGCCGGTTGAACTGTTGATCTCGCAAAGCGGCCACACAGGCCTCGATGGTATTCTCGGCGTTATAGGCGGGGACGATGACAGATACTTCGGTCGTCATGGGAGCGGGGATTCGCCGGCGGCGTGACCGGCGGGTGTCATGGCGCTCTGCCATCGCCATTTGCTGCGCGAGGCGGCGATCAGGCCCAGGATGAGCTGGGGGACAACGACGACCAGATACAGCAGGATCGCATAACCGGCGATGGCGCTCTCGTCCGTCAGGCCAAGCTGCCATAATGCCAATGCGGCCGCTCCGTTGAGGACACCGATCTTGGCCGGGGTGCTTGGCGGCACGATGGCGATGGTGACGACGATATGGATCAGGGCCGCGTCCAGCAGATTAAGAGGCAGATGGAGAGCCGGGAACAGGCTATAGGGCAAGGCGACCGCCAAAACGGCGATGATCAGAGTGAGAACCAGCAGCCACAGGCTCAGGCGACGATCGCGCAGGGCGACCAATCCCTCCAGTCCCGCGACCGCCAGCTTCAACAACCAGCCCTGAAGACGTTGGGGCAGGGGGCTGATGACCTTGCGCCAGAGCCGGATGACCGTATCTGTCTGAAAGGCCAGCAGATAAAGCACGGCCAGCAGGGCCAGAGGAAGGATAAGCGACAACGCGCCGGGCCGCTCGGCGAAATCGGGTAAAACGACGAAAGGCAGGACAAAGACGATCGTCAGACCGAAGAAGATGAGGTCAAGCGTTTTTTCCACCACCAGTGTGCCCAGCGCGCGGCCGCTGCTGGTGCCGTTTTCCTGATTCAAGGCGTAGAGGCGCGCCACTTCGCCCAGCCGCAGAAAAGGGATGACCAGATTCACGTACTGGCCGAGGGCTGCGGCCCAAAAGGCCGCGCCAAGACGAACCGGCGGCCGAAACATCAATTGCCAGCGCCACGCCTTGAGAACGATCGTCAGCACCATGATCGCCACGGCCAGGACGATGTAGCCCGGCGATGCTTGCATGAGCACCGCGCCGACGGCCGCCAGACTGACGCGGCTGGAGAGGAACCATAATCCGGCGACGACGAGGATCACCGCCAAGCCGAGGTTGAGCCACGGTAAGAATCGTCGCCATGATTCGCTTGCCGGGGTGGTCGAGTTCTCCGTGATCAAGTCAATCCGTCTTGCCGATCCGCCCCATCAGGACTCGTTGCGTCGGGTGAAGAGGATGACCGCTCCAACCACACTCGTCAGGAGGATGAGGATCGTGGCCAGGAAGCCGAGCCACAGGAAGAGAATCCCGCGGCCGCTCTCTTGTTGGGCGTTGGGGATGTCCGTGGCTGAATTGTCGCTCGCCGCCTTCTCGATCGCTTGCGAGCCAATCGGCACGGGCGCCGGCTGGTCGAAGCCTGTCCCGGCCGGGGGGTAGGGCAGAGCGGTGGGCTGGTTGGTCGCCGGTTCAATGACAGGGACATCGGTCGCGGCTTCGCTGGGTGGCGGGTATCCCTCCTGCCTTAACCCGCTGGCCGATGCCGACCGCGCCATAATCAGACCGATCGCCAGGAATAACAGACAAATAAGGATGCCCGACTGGGTTTTAGCTCGTTGCATGGATATTTATTTTCCGGGTCTGTGGACTTGTCCGCTCCGGAACAGGGTGAATAGCGCGAAAAGACACACCACGATGAGGGCGACAGCGGGAATCGCCTGCAGGAGATCCCCGGCGGTGATGGCCAGGCCGATGCCCACCAGCAACAGACCGCCCGTGATGATCGCCTGAAAGCGCGGCTTGCCCATCACCTGCCGAAAGGGAAGGTCGAGTTGCCTTGCTACCCAATGGTAGTAGCTGAGACCGGCCAACATGAGAGCCAGCCCGATAATCCAGAAGCTGTTGCCGATTACCGATTGCCAGTTGATCATAATACTCCGGCATTATAACACCGGGGCCGGAGACAAACCGAACAGTTGACGTTAATATCCTCCGGCAGTCATCGAATGTTTAACAGAGCCAGGCACGAGCGCTGTCGCCGCTACGTTTAAGGTATACTAGGAATATGGCTAAACGACAAACGCAATACGTATGCCAGAGTTGCGGCCGCACCACCCCGGTCTATATGGGGCGCTGCCCGCGCTGTGGCGAATTTGATACCATGGTCGAGCAGCTGGTCGAGTCCGAATCGGCCGCGAGTGGTCGAAAATCGGGCAGCTTAACTACCTCGCGCCCCGTCCGCTTGCGAGAAGTTGAAGCCGACGGGCTGGATCGCCTTGGCTTGCCCGTCCAGGAATTTTCCCGGGTCCTCGGCGGAGGCCTTGTCCCCGGCTCTCTCATCCTCGTCGGCGGCGACCCCGGCATCGGCAAGTCCACCCTGCTGCTGGAGATCGCCGGCCTGACAGCCAATCTCCACGGCCCGGTCCTCTATGTCTCCGGTGAAGAGAGCGCCCGGCAGATCAAGATGCGGGCTGAGCGCCTTCGCCTTGAGGCCGAGGATCTCTTTTTGGTGACCGAGACCAGCCTCCATGCCATTCTGGACCACATCACCGCCATCCGCCCGGTCATGACCATCGTGGACAGCATCCAGACGACTTATGACGAGAACCTGACCTCATCGGCCGGCAGCGTCAGCCAGGTGCGTGAATCCGCGTCCCGCTTGCAGGAAGTGGCCAAGCAATCGGGCGTGATCGTCGTTCTGGTCGGCCATGTCACCAAGGAGGGGGCCATCGCCGGGCCGCGCGTGCTGGAGCATATCGTCGATACGGTGCTTTATCTGGAGGGCGACCCGTTCCATCGCTATCGACTGTTGCGCAGCGTCAAAAATCGCTTTGGCGCGACGAGCGAGGTGGGCGTTTTTGAGATGGTTGAGCAGGGCATGGTGGAAGTGCCCAACCCGTCGGAGGCTTTTTTGGCCGAGCGGCAGGCCAACGCGCCCGGCTCGGCCATCGCCGTCACGCTGGAGGGCACGCGGCCGTTGCTGGTCGAGGTACAGGCTTTGGCCAGCGCGACAACCTTCACCAATCCACGGCGCACGCCTAACGGGATCGACATGAATCGCCTGCTGTTGTTGACCGCCGTGCTCACCCGTCGTGTTCATATTCCGTTGCATGACAAGGATGTTTTTGTCAACGTCATCGGCGGCTTGCAGATCTCCGAACCGGCGGCCGATCTGGCCGTCGCCCTGGCCATCGCCGGCAGTGTCAAGGACCGGCCGATTCATGCCGATATGGCCTTTTTCGGCGAGGTTGGCCTGAGCGGCGAGTTGCGGGCAGTCAGCCAGCTGGAGCCACGACTGAAGGAGGCCGCCAAGCTGGGCTTCAAGCGTTGTGTGGTCCCGCGAACCCGCCAGCTGAAAGCGACGGCCGCGCCGCCGGGGTTGGAGATCATCGGTTGTCGCAGCCTGCAGGAGGCTGTCGACCTGGCGTTGATCCATTAGTCGGGTTTGTCGTTTGGTCGCCAACGGATTCCATGATCGGCGACTGGATCGCCCTTGAAATTTTTCGATAACCCGCTATAATCCTGAACTCGTTGCCCGATAATGGCAAAGCACGGCCATTCCATCGGCTTCCGCTCCCGGCAAGTGACCGGGGGCAATGCTCGCTAGAGTAAATTCCAGGGAAAAGGAGATTTGCAACGTGCGTGATTACGAAGTAACGATTGTCATCCAACCTATGTTGGAAGAAGCTGGGCGCGCCGAATTGATCGAGCGACTCAGCAACCTGCTGGTTCCCGGTCCCAAGGAAGATGGCGCTTTGGTCGCCAATCATTGGGGCGTTCGCCGGTTGGCTTACCCCATCAAGAAATTCCAGGAAGGTTATTACGTCCTCTACGAGGCCAAACTGGACCCCACTCGCATCAAGGATATTGAGCGCAGCCTGCAGTATAACGAAGATGTCCTTCGCTATCTGGTTGTGCGCAAGGATGAGTAGCCCCCAAACGGGTTCGTGACGATGGCATCAGGCCGCAGCTTGAACAAAGTCATGGTCATCGGCTGGCTGGAGGATGAACCCGAGGTTCGCCAGACACCCAGCGGCCGGGCAGTGGCCTCCTTCAGCGTTGCTACGTCTCGAAGCTGGACTTCGACCGAAGGCGAGCAGCACGAAGAGAAGGAGTGGTTCAACGTCGTCGCCTGGGGGTCCTTGGCGGAATTGTGCCGGGGCCGCCTCACTCAAGGTCAACAGGTATATATCGAAGGGCGATTGCAGACCCGTAGCTGGGAAGACAATCTCGGCCGCAAGCACTTCCGCACTGAAGTCGTCGCCCAGGATTTGATAGTGCTCTCAGAATAAAGAGGATAGACAGATGCAAGCTTCTAATAACCGTCCCAATCGGCGTTTCCGCGCCACCAAGCGTGTGTGTCAGTTCTGTGTGGAAAAGACAGAAATCGATTACAAACAGGTGGACGTGCTCGTCCGTTATGTCAACGAATTTGGCCGCATGCGGCCGCGTCGCCAGACCGGAACCTGCGCCAAGCACCAGCGCGCGCTGGCTCGCGAGATCAAGCGCGCTCGCCATATCGCCCTGCTGCCCTTCGTCTCCGATTAGTCCTGATCGTTGACAACTGTAGACCGATATGGCCAAGAAAAATCAGAAACCCGGCGAAACCGAAGATCAGCGACAATCGCGCAAGGAAATCCTGATTGCGCGCAAGCAGGAGCGCCAACTCCGCAACATCCGCATCGCGGTTATTGTGGGCGGCGTTTTCATCGCCCTGATCATCGCCATCGCCCTGGTTAACGAACTGTTCATCACCCCCAACCGCACTGTCGCCACGGTGGGTGATCAAACCATCACACTCCGGGAATGGCAGAATCGCGTCAAGTTCGAACGCGCCCAGCGCATCATCTTTCTGGAGAATCAACTGGAAGCGTTCGGCGGCGATGTCGGCATCGTCCAGCAATTTGGCGGCAGTGTCATCAATGAGCTGTTTGATACCCAGACGATGGGGCAGAACGCGATCAACACCATGGCCGACGAACTGGTCATCTGCCAGGGCGTTGAAGAACGAGGCATCGCGATTACCGATGCGGATGTTCAGGCTCTGATCGGCGAGAACTACGCCTTCTATGGCGAAGGTGTTTCGCCCACGCAACCGCCGCCTCCGACAGCGACCATCCAGCCGACGCCATCCCTGACGCCCATCCCCACGGCCGTCATCACCGATATCGTTCCCACCCAGACGCCTCTGCCGTTGCCGACGGTCGGCCCGACCTTTACGCCCGCGCCGACGGCTACCCCGGTTTCCGAGGCTGAGTTCCAGCGGCAGTACGGCGAACTGATCGCCCAGCTCAAGGACTTGGGCGTCGATGAATCCGTCTACCGCCAGGTCGTTCGCGCCCAGTTGTGCCGCGACAGATTGGCCGAGGCTCTGACCGAGGAATTGCCCATCTCGCGCATGGCCGAGATGGCCAGTGTCTTCCTGATCACTGCCGATAGCGAAGAATCGGCCAACGAGATTCAGGCGATGATCAAGTCCGAGGGGTTCCTGACCGCCTGGAATACCGTTGCCAGCCGTCCGGTTGACCCCCAGGCTACCGATGCGCCGGTCACCAATGCCTTCGAATTGCAGTGGCGTACCCGGGAGAGCCTGACCACCGGTGTCGCATCGGGGATCGCCGCAGCCGCTTTCGATTTGACCCTCAATACCCCGAGCGCGACCATCCCGGTTACCGGAGCGGACGGTGCGACAACCTATTACATCATCATGGTTAACGGCCGCGAGGATCGGGAGATGTCGGAGACGGACTTCCAGGCCCGACAGGCGGATGCCGTGAACCGTTACGTAGATGAGCGGTTGACCGGCAAACTGCAGATCAATGACATGTGGCGCTCCCGCGTGCCAACCTTACCCGCGCTGGATCCCAAATTCCTGGCTCCGCCCACGGCAACGCCGATCGTAACACCGGCGGCGACCCTGACGCCGGAATCCGGCGAAGGGGATTAATCCTCGGTCGACATGGAATGACAATGTAAAGGCCGGGCGGGATAATTCCTGCCTGGCCTTTTGTTCTTAATCCGGCAACAGCTTATACCCGAATGTGCGGCCGACATGGATGAGTTTCAATGGATTCACGGAGCGATCGCGGTGGAATCCGTGCTGCAGGCGGGCAGCCGCGAGGTGTCGGCCGTTTATGTCAGCCGGGACCGCTACGACGGCGCCGCGTCACGGATCCAGCAGTTGGCGCGCTCCCTGGGGGTGTCGGTCGAACGAGTGCCTGCCGCCGCCCTCGCCGAGCATGTTTCCGGTGACAGCCACGGCGGGATCATTGCCCGGGTAGGCCCTCGGCGTCTGGCTGCGCCGGACGAACTGATGGACCGGGCCGAGGCGGTGAATGTGATGCTGGATGGCGTCGAGGACCCTTTCAACTTCGGTCAGGCGGTGCGTTCGCTCTATGCGGCCGGGATCGACGGTCTGATTGTCCGACCGCGAAACTGGTTGTCGGCCGCCGCCACGGTCATCCGGGCCTCGTCGGGCGCGACTGAGTTCATGCCGACGGCCGCGGTCGAGGTGGAGCATGCCATTGCCGCCGCGGCCGAAAGGGGGATCCCCGTGGCCGTGGCCGTCGCTGAAGACGCGCGACCGATGGGTGAGGTCGATCTGACGGGGCCGTTGTTGTTGATCATCGGCGGCGAGAAGCGAGGCGTCGCCCGCGCCGTGCGACAGGCCGCGGATGTGCGCGTCGCCATCCCCTACGGCCGGGAATTCCCGCATTCACTGGGGACGGCCGCGGCGACGGCCGTGCTGGCCTTTGAGATCGCCCGCCAGCGCCGGCATCGCCACAATGAGAGCCATTAAGGCCGGTCGATTTCGCTCCTCAAAAATGGCTGTGCTATACTTTTACCGTTCGTTAAATCCATTATGTTCGGGGCGAACGATCGTTCGCCTTTCCTTTTGCCCGACGTCGGGACCCTCATGGGCCACTCTTCATCGACACGGGCAAAACCGTTTATCCATTTGACTGGAAGGAGAGCGCTGTGAACCTACATGAGTTTCAGGCCAAGCGACTGTTCGCGGAGCACGGTATACCGATCCCGCGAGGAGAGGTCGCTTACACACCGGGGGAAGCCCGCCGGATCGCCCAGGATTTGGGCGGCAAGGCGGTTGTCAAGGCTCAGGTTTTGATTGGTGGTCGTGGCAAGGCGGGCGGTATCAAGGTTGCCCAAAGCCCGGACGAAGCCGAAGCCAATGCCAAGGCGATCCTGGGGATGCATATCAAGGGTTTTACCGTCAACAAGATTCTGGTTGACAGTCTGGCCCCCGGCATCAAGCAGGAGCTGTACCTGGCGGTGCTGATCGACCGCGGACAACGACGGCCGATGATCATGGCTTCGGCCGCGGGCGGCATGGATATCGAGGAAGTCGCCGACAAGACGCCGGAGAAGATCCACACGGTCCACATCGACCCGGCGTTGGGCGTGCGCAGCTATCATACGACCTACCTCGCCAAGGGCATGGGGCTGCCGCGCGAGCTGTGGGGCGACTTCAACAAGATCGTTTCCGGCCTGTACGAATGCTTCGAGACGAATGACGCCTCACTTACGGAGATCAACCCGTTGATCATCACCGGTGAAGACAAGCTCATGGCGCTCGACGGCAAGATGTCGATCGACGACAACGCCCTCTCCCGCCACCCGCAATTAGCCGAGATGCGTGACTTCGAGGAAGAGCCGCCCACCGAGGCTGAGGCTCGCGAGGCGGGTCTGACCTTCATCCAACTGGACGGCAACATCGGTTGCATGGTCAACGGCGCCGGTTTGGCGATGGCGACCATGGACATCATCAAGCTCTATGGCGGCGAGCCGGCCAACTTCCTCGACATCGGCGGCGGCGCGCGTGCCGATCAGGTGGCGACGGCCCTCAAACTCATCTTATCTGACCCCAAGGTTGAGGCCGTGCTGTTCAATATTTTCGGCGGCATCACCCGCGGTGACGAAGTCGCCCGAGGGATTTTGACCGCGCTGGAGCAAATCGACACCGATGTGCCGATGGTCGTTCGGCTGGCCGGGACCAATGCCAAAGAAGGACTGGCGCTGCTGGCCGAGGCGGATATGATGACCGCGGCGACTCTGTCAGAGGCGGCGCAAAAAGCGGTGGCGGCGAAGTCGGCCCGTGAGAGTGGGAGGGCATCATGAGTATTCTCGTTGACAAGAACACGCGGCTGTTGGTGCAGGGCATCACCGGCCGTGAAGGTACATTTCATACCAATCAGATGATCGCCTTCGGCACCAATGTCGTCGGCGGCGTGGTCCCCGGCAAGGGCGGCCAGAATTTCGACGGCGAAAAAGGCCCCGTACCCATCTTCGATACCGTGCGCAAGGCGGCCGAAGAGACCGGAGCCAATGCCACCATTATCTTCGTGCCCGCCAAGTTCGCCCCGGACGCGATGTACGAGGCGGCCGACGCCGGTCTGCCCCTGATCGTTTGCCTGACCGAGCATATTCCCGTCCTGGAGATGATCTCCGTCCGGGCCTACCTCGATCAGCGCGATTCCCGGCTCATTGGTCCAAACTGCCCCGGTCTCATCACCCCCGGCGAGGCCAAGCTGGGCATCATTCCCGGCTCCATCGTCAAGCCCGGCCATGTCGGTGTTGTCTCTCGCAGCGGCACGCTGACCTATGAGGTCGTCTATGCCCTGACGCAGCGAGGCATCGGCCAATCGACCTGCGTCGGCATCGGCGGCGACCCGATCAAGGGCTTGGACTTCATCGAGGTTCTGGAGCTATTCGAAGCGGACCCGGATACATCCGAAGTGATCATGATCGGTGAGATCGGCGGCAACGCGGAGGAGAAGGCGGCCGCCTACATCGCCCAAAATATGACCAAGCGCGTGACCTCGTTCATAGCCGGACGATCCGCGCCTCCCGGCCGCCGCATGGGCCATGCCGGGGCCATCGTCGAGGGCAAGAGCGGCACGGCTGAGGGCAAGATCGCCGCGCTGGAAGCCGCCGGCGTCCAGGTGGCCGACAACCCCGATCGGATTGTCGACATGATCGCCTGATTATCTCTCAATAGAAGGAGCCACAGGTTTTGCGGGCAATGACGTCCGTGAAATCTGTGGCTCCTCCCCTGCCTCCCCGTGATAAACCGAATCCGGCGCGGGTTCGATCCCGGCTTTCTCATCACCCTGCTGATTTGTTTGTTGGCCGTTTGGCCGCTCATCAGTCGCGCCAGCCTGCCGGAGGGGACGGACGCCGAACTTCACATCTTCCGCCTTCATGAATTGAGTTATCTCATTCGTGGGGGGGAGTTCTATCCACGCTGGGCGCCAAACTTTTATCACGGCTACGGTTACCCGATCTTCAACTATTACGCGCCCCTTACCTACTACCTGGCCCTTCCGCTTGATCTTCTGCCTTCCGTTGATGCCACGTTAGCCAGCAAGGCGGTGCTCGTGGCGGGCATGCTGTTGGCCGGTCTGGGGATTTACGGCTATGTGCGCGACAATTGGGGTCGTCGCGCGGGATATGTCGCCGCGGCCCTCTATGTCTATTCGCCCTACATCCAATATATCGATCCCCATATCCGTGGCGCGCTGCCCGAGGCGTTCAGCTTTGCCGTCTTCCCCTTGGCTCTGTGGGCCCTCGACCGGTTGCGTCGCCAGCCCTCGGCCGCTTCGTGGGTGGCTTCTGTCCTGGCGGTCGCGGCCGTCATCCTCAGTCACAACCTTATGGGGCTGTTCTTCTTCGGGCTATTGGCCGCCTGGCTTGTCTGGCAGGCTGGGCTGATATGGTGGGATACGCGTCGGGGTGGCGGTGAGAAACCTGGATCGACCGACGCGATGGGCAGGCCGACGCTTGGCCCCCCGGCGGCCGCGCTGCTTCTGGGGTTGGGGCTGGCGGCTTTCTTCTGGCTGCCCGTCTTCATGGAGCGAAACGCCGTCACCCTCAACACCCTCATCGGCGAGGGCGACCATTATGATTTCCGAACTCACTTTCTGAGTCTGGGCGAATTGTTGTCTTTCTCGCAACAGCCCGATTGGGGAGCGACTCAATCGCCGTTTCGTTTCAATCTGGGTGTGGCTCAATGGGCGCTGGGCTTGTTGGGCTTGGTGATGCTCATCCTTGGCCGGGCACGCGAGCGAGGGCAACTGCTCTTTATAACGCTGGCGCTTGCTGCCGTCACCCTTCTGATGCTCCCGGTCTCGGAACCCATTTGGGAGGCTGTGCCCTTCCTGCCGTTCTTCCAGTTCCCCTGGCGCCTGTTGGGCGCGGCCGGGGCGTTGCTGGCCGTGTTGGGCGCGGCGGGTGTTGAGGCGACGGCCCGCCAGGTCGAGGCGACGGCCCGCCAGGTCGAGGCGCGCAATGGTCACTGGGCGGCTCCCGCCTGGCTCTATGCCGCCGCCACTGCCTTGCCCATGCTTCTGGCTCTGCCCCTCAGCCAGCCGGCGATATGGGAGCCGTTCGGCGAGGTGAACACGCTGCGCATGTCCCAAATCGAGAACAGCGGCCGTTGGCTCGGCACGACATCGACGGCCGACTACGTCCCGGCCACGGTGATCATGCTGCCGGAGCTCCGTGAGTCGATGCTGGCCCCCCTCAAGCAGGGATTGCCTCCCGACCGGGTTAACTATGAGGCGTTGCCCGATGGCGCGGCGGTCGCGACCGAGGTCGTTCGTCCGCTGCTGACTCGCTATCACGTCACCGCGCCCAAGGACTTCCGCCTGCGCCTGTTTCTGTTCGACTTTCCCGGTTGGCGGGTCACGGTCGACGGTCAACCGGCCGAGACGGAACTGGCCGAGCCGGAGGGCTTCATCGTCGTTTTGGTTCCCCAGGGGGAGCATGTCGTCGAAGTCGAATTCGGCTCCACGCCACCCCGGACGGTGGGCTGGATCATCGCCGCGCTCTCGCTGGGTGTCACGCTGGTGGCCGCCTGGCGCATCCACCGCGCATCCCGCGGAATCGCGCGTCGCCCGGTCCATGAGTCGGCCCCCACTCGCGCCGATTGGCCCATCCTCGCCGTCGTGGGTGGCATCACCCTCCTCGCCATCCTTCTGGAGCCGCTGGGGCTATTCCATCATCATTCCGAGGGTCAGAACCTGGACATACCCGCCACTGCCCTACAGGCCAACCTCGGCGATCAGGTCGCGCTTTTGGGCTACAATGCATCCGGCACTGACCTCAAGCCCGGAGACACACTAACCTTGACCCTTTACTGGCAGGCTCAGCGCAAGCTTGATATCGATTATCAGGTATTCGTCCATATTCTGGATGCTGGGGGCGTGCCGGTGGCCCAGTCGGACAAGCTCAACCCGGGGGAATTCCCCACCCACCGCTGGCCGTTGGATAAATACGTTCCCGATGTCCACCGCATCACACTGCCGGCCGATCTGCCGCCGGGTGAATACACCGTGTCGACCGGAATGTGGGTGCAGAGCGAAGGTTGGCGGCTGCCCGTGTTCGATGATGCCGACAGGAACATCGGCGACCGCGTCGATCTCTTCACCTTGAGGGTCAAGTAAGATGCCCGCGCGTGTGATCAGCGGCAAGGCCAAGGGGCGACGCCTCAAACTCGTTCCCGGCGACACGACCCGACCGATTATGGATCGGGTGAAGGAAAGCCTGTTCAACATCCTGGGCGACGTTCAGGGAATGCGCTGGCTTGACCTGTATGCCGGAACGGGGCAGGTGGGTATCGAGGCGCTCAGTCGGGGCGCGGCCGAGGTGGTGTTTGTCGATAAGGCTCGCGCGGCCGTCCGGACCGTCCGCGATAATCTGACCCATACGCAATTGACGGACGGTGCGACGGTACACCAGACGGACGCCCTGACCTATCTCCGTGAATCCGGCACGCGCGCCTTTGACATCATCTATATCGCCCCGCCGCAATATCTGGAGATGTGGAGCGAGGCGCTTCTGGCGGTCGATCTGGCTTCCGGGCGCTTGTTGACGGATGATGGGTTGGCGGTCGTCCAGATAGACCCGCGAGAATTCAAGGAATTGGTCTTACGGACACTGACCCTCATCGACGAGCGTCGCTACGGCAACACGCTGCTCTGCTTTTATCGCCAGGGACCCGCGGAGCAGGCTAGTGAGTCCGTCCCGGCTACGAATCCAGAATAATCTGGATGGTGCATACGCCCAACTCGCGGCCGTCGTTATCCAGCGCGCGCAACCGTACCTGGTAAGGCCCCCGCGCCCATTGGCTGAGATCGACTTCCCCTAAATCGCCATCTATGATGGGCTGGATCATCGGGTCCTGGCTGATGGGCGCCCATGTCCCCGTGGTTTGCGGCCCGTTCAGTTCGATCACGTACCGGTGCAAATCGCCGGTGTTGGCCGTGCCGCGAAACACTGTCCGCTGGAAGACCACCGAGCCGTTTAGTGGCTCGCTGATCATCAACTCGGGGATGCACTCCGCGAAGGGCGTCGGCGGTCCAACGACCGTCCCCTCATTCGTCGTATCCTGCGTATCGGTGATGACCTCCGCCGGGCCGGAGCCGGGCAGGGTGGCGGTGGGCGCGAGCGCGGGCGCACCGATCGGGTTGTTGCCGCCGAGGCCGGGGGTGCCCAGAGGCGTCGGCGGGGCCAGAGGGGTGGCGAGGGCGTTGGGGGTCGGCGTGGCCGGATAGAGAAGCTCCTCCGGCAAGTTGGGCGCGATGTTTCGATTGACGTAGAACACGATGCCGACGATCGCCGCGAAGAAGAGGATGAAGCTCAAGGCGTGATTGCGGGTGGCGGTGGCCGTCTCGCGTTCAAGGTTGAACATCGCCTGGCGCAGGGCGCGCGAAGAACGAATGAACTCGTACGAATACCAGAACAGGGCCATGGCGCTGACGATGTAGATCCAGACATCGTTGCGAATCAGGAACAGATAAATGCGGTCCATGAGGGTATCAGGCTCGGCACGCCGGTCTGGCAGGACTTATTCGTTTTCAATGATGAAATGAGGAGCCGAACGATGCAGGCGTCGGATCACTCCATCTCATGCAATCGACTGATGACGCCGCTGACGACGGCGATGAGCCGCGGAACGGCCCGTTGACCCACCTCCAGCACTTCTTCGTGGTCGAGGAGTAGGCCGGGGGGCGGATCGGGCAGGGCCATATTGGCGATGGACGAGATGCCCAGCACGCGAATCCCGGCGTGTCGGGCCACGACCACCTCGGGAGCTGTGGACATCCCCACGGCGTCGCCGCCGGCGAATTGCAGGAATCGCAACTCGGCCGGAGTCTCGAAGCTCGGCCCGGCGACGTAGGCGTATACTCCCTCGCGCAACTCGAAGCCCGCGTCGGCCGCGACCTGCCGCGCCAAAGCCCGCAATCCGGCGTCATAGGGCACGGTCATATCGGGGAAACGTGGCCCCAGCGTCTCATCATTCGGTCCCCGCAACGGATTATTGCCGGCCATGCCGGGAAAATTCAGATGATCGCGAATGAGCATCAGATCGCCCGGTTCATAGGCCGGGTTTAGTCCGCCCGACGCGTTGGTGACGATCATCGTGTCGATCCCCAATGCGACCATCACCCGGATAGGCAATGTGACCCGATCCATCGGGTATCCTTCGTAGAAGTGCGTGCGTCCCTGCAGGACGAGGACTGTTTGCCCCCCCATTGTGCCGATGACCAGTCGGCCGACGTGACCCGGCACGGTGGAGATGGGCCAATGGGGGATATCGCCTGTCGGGATGATGTCGGGCGCGGTGATGGCGTCGGCTAACGAGTTGAGGCCCGAACCTAAAATCAGACCGATCTTTGGCCGGTATTCGGTTCGCTCACGGATGTAATCCGCGGCGGCGGCGATCTCAATGGACGAGATAAATTGATTCATAGCTCATTCCGGAATTTCTGTAAGCTGCCGTGGCCTAGGGGTTCGACTCCTCCTCCATGGATTCCATCTGGGTATAGATCTGTGTGGTGGAGATATTGGCGTGGCCCAGCAAGCGCTGGATATCCTCGAGCCGGGAGCCTTTGCTCAGGCGATGTACCGCGAAGCTGTGTCGCAGCGTGTGGGGTGTCACCTCGGCGTTCAATCCCGCCTGCCGGGCGTAACCTTTGATGATCAGCCACAAGCCCTGCCGCGTTAATTTCTCTCCCCGGTGGTTGAGAAAGAGCGCGCGCTCCCGCTTGTTTTTGGCCAGTTGCGGCCGTCCTTCAGCCAGATATTGCTCAAGAAGGGCTGCGGTGTCTTTCTCCAGCGGAATCTCGCGGGTATCCCCCTGGCGTGTTGGTGACGACAGGATGGAGCGCGACAGATCGAGATCGTCGAGCTGAATGGACACCACCTCCGTCACACGCAGGCCCGTCTCGTAGAGGATATTCAGGAGGGTCATATCGCGCAGCGATTTGGCCGAGTCGCCCCCCGCGGGAGCCTCCAGCAATCGCTCGACTTCTTCAAGGGTGAGCGTCTGAGGCAGGCGTTTCTTGACCTTCGGCGAGTCGATATCCACAGTCGGATTTATCTCGACGATATCATGGGAGGCCAGATAGTTATAGAATGATTTAATGGCGGCGACTTTTCGGGCGATAGTGGACGAAGCATAGGGTTGATCTTTATGCTTCATGTAGGCGAGGTAGGCCCCGATATCATCTTCGGTGACGGCCGACCATTCGGTCAGTTTGGAGCCTGAGCGACCTTCCACAAAATCCAGGAACTGGCTCAGGTCGTTCCGGTAGGCGGCTATTGTGTTTTCGGAATACCGGTACTCCCGTTCCAGGTAGGATAAGAAGGCAAACAGTTGCTCTTCCATGGCGTTCTACTCCCTGTACGTAGCTGATTCGTATTTCTCTGCGGTTGAACACGAGGGAGCCAGGCCGTGGCGGCAGCCATTTACAATACATCTCCTCTCAAGTTATAGGTTACAGCCTCTCCATGAAGCCGGGATCGGTTCACGACCCCGCGCAGCGCTTCAAAGATTATGTCATGCAACTTTAAAACATTATAGCACTACTTTTCATAAGATCAAATGCCTGTTTGTAGATTATCGGGTAATATTCAAGGGGGTTCGGGCCATATCTGCCCATTTTGGGTGAAATTACCTCACTCCCGACCCAACCTGCATCTCTACACATTGACAGGAGAATCCTCTATGACTACATCCGATGGACGGGCGCAGCACGCTGCTCCTGCCGGGCAGACACATGGATCCGCCCCTGTGCGCACGATCATTGCCGGGGCGGCCGGCCGTGATTTCCATGACTTCAACACAGTCTTTCGTGATGACGGTGCCTATCAGGTCATCGCCTTCACGGCCACGCAGATTCCCAATATCGAAGGCCGGCTATATCCTCCGGCGTTATCCGGCCCGCTCTATCCCCAGGGCATCCCGATTTTTCCCGAGAGCGACCTGGAGAAGTTGATCCGCGAGCAGTCGGTCGATGAGGTGGTATTCTCATACTCGGACGTGTCGCATGAATATGTCATGCACCTGGCGTCGCGCGTGTTGGCCGCCGGGGCCGGTTTCCGGTTCATTGCCCCGCGACGGACGATGCTCAAATCGACCAAACCGGTCATCTCGGTCTGTGCCGTCCGCACCGGCAGCGGCAAGAGTCAGACATCGCGCCGGGTTCTCGATATCTTGCAGAACCAGCTTGGCTATCGCCATGTTGTCGCCATCCGACACCCAATGCCCTACGGCGATCTGGCCGCTCAGGCCGTACAGCGATTCGCTACCTACGAGGATATGGATCGCGCTCAGTGCACCATCGAAGAACGAGAGGAGTATGAGCCTTATGTGGAGCGCGGTGCGGTGATCTTCGCCGGAGTCGATTATGAGGCCATCCTGCGCAAGGCCGAGGAAGAGGCCGATATCATCATCTGGGACGGGGGCAACAATGATTTGCCGTTCTACAAGTCGGATTACCATATCGTGGTCGTCGATCCGCACCGACCGGGTCACGAACTTCGCTATCATCCGGGAGAGGCCAACCTGCGCATGGCTGATGCCGTGGTCATTAACAAAATCGACACGGCCGATGCCGCAGGAGTGAACACGGTTCTGGCCAATGTCCGTGATGTGAACCCCGATGCCGTCGTCGTTCGTGGGGCGTCGCCGCTCTTCGTTGACGATCCCGCCGCCATTCGCGGCAAGCGGGTGTTGGTCATCGAGGATGGCCCCACGCTGACTCACGGCGAAATGGCCTATGGGGCCGGAGTCGTTGCCGCGCAGCAGTTCGGCGCGGCCCAAATCGTCGATCCCCATCCCTATGCCGTCCGCACCATCGCCGATACCTATCGCAAATATCCGTCTACCGGCGCGGTGCTGCCGGCCATGGGCTACGGCCGCGAGCAGATCGCCGATCTGGAAGAGACGATTAACATGACGCCCGTCGATGCGGTCATCATCGCCACGCCAATCGACCTCGGTCGGCTGGTCGACATCGACAAGCCCAACCAACGGGTGCGGTATGAGTTGCAGGAGATCGGCAGCCCGACGCTGGCCGACCTCCTGAAGACACGTTTCACACGCTAGACCAGTTTTTGCCGCAGAGGCGCGAAACTGCGCCGATGCTCCGAACACGGACCAACGCGGCCGAGCGCTGCCAGGTGCTCGGCCGTGCCGTATCCTTTATGCCGCTGGAAACCATAGTCCGGGAATCGCCCATCCAGGTCAAGCATATACCGGTCACGGCTCACCTTGGCCAGGATGGAGGCCGCGGCGATGCTCAGGCTGCGGCGATCGCCACGTACAACGGGCTGTTGGGGCAGGTTCACGGCCGCCAGGCGATGCGGGCCGTCGACCAGCACCCCCTCGGCCGTCGGATCACACTGCAGGATGGCCTGGGTCATGGCCTGCCGGGTGGCGGAGATGATCCCGTGCCGATCGATCCATTCGGCCGGGGCCAGCCCGATGCCGCAGGCAGGCACGCACTCGATGATGAGGTCAAACAGCCGGTCGCGCGCCGCCGCAGTCAATAACTTGGAGTCCCGGACGCCTTGCAGCAGTTCGGTATAGGCTTTTACGTCATGCTCGGTGGCGATGGGGATGATGACGGCCGCCGCGTACACCGGCCCGGCCAGAGCGCCTCGTCCTGCCTCGTCCACGCCGGTCACCCAGGAGATCCCGTATTTGGCCGCCATCAGGCGTTCCAGCGACAGGTCAGGCGAGTCGGGGCCGGGAATGGCCATTGGTCAACGGGGCTTGGCGGCAGTGGAACCGGTTGGCAGGGCGCTGTCGTAGCGGCCGGTGAAGCCGTTATAACGAATTCGCAGCACCTCACGAATCATGTTGATCGTATCGCGCACGGGACTGACGCGGCTGTTCTCGCCGTAGTACCAGTTGATGGGGACTTCCACGATGTGGTAGCCGTGTCGCAGGGCGATGAAGAGCAACTCGACATCGAACGCCCAGCCATCGATGGTCTGGCAAGGCAAGATGTTCCACGCGACCTCTCGTCGAAAGCATTTGAAGCCGCATTGCGTGTCTTCAAATCCAGGGATAGCCAATACCTTTACATAAAAATTGAAGACGCGCCCCATGAAGTGGCGGTAGGCAGGCTCGTTATAGCGCTTGGCGCCGGGGGCTTCACGGTTGCCAATGGCGACGTCGTAGTCGCCCATCTGAGGCGGCAGGAACTTGGCGATCTCCTCCACCGGCATGGAGAAATCGGCGTCGGCCATGAACAGATATTCGCCCGTTGCCGCCAGCATGCCGGTGCGAACCGCCGCCCCTTTGCCCTGGGTCATCTCGTCTATCACGCGCAGATACGGCCGCGTGGCGGCGAATTCCAGGGCGATCTCCCGTGTGTTGTCGCGGCTGTTGTTGTTGACGAGGATGACCTCGAACGGGTAGGTTTGAGCCTCCAGGAAGGCGAAAACCTGCGGAAGCGTCGTGGGCAATCGCTCACCTTCGTTGTAGGCGGGGATGATCAGGCTCAGGAGGGGTTGTGGTGCGCTCATTCTGCACGTCGCGATGCCGGCTCCGAGGCTCCCCAATGAAGGAACGATTGGCCGAACATGAAGTTCAAAGTTTATCTGTCTCGGGGAACC
>CAZZJN010000047.1:0-19814 GCA_964654505.1 uncultured Ardenticatenaceae bacterium
GGGAAGTCGGGCGTATCGGTGGAGACGATGATCAGGTTCAATTGCTCAGGACTGATCCCGGCGTTGTCGAGCGCTTTCCTGGAGGCCTCGACAATCAGGTCGGAGGTGGTCTGGTCGGGCGCCATCCAGCGACGCTCGCGAATGCCTACATTGGCTACCAGCCAGTCACTCGTCGATTCACCAAGGAGCTGATCGATCTCGGCGTTACTGACAACGCGTTCGGGGACATAACTGCCGGTGGAAAGAATTTGAGCGAATCGTGTCATGAAGTTACCTGTCTGATTATGGGTGTTACAGCCGGGCGACGCCATCGCGCCGGCTGGATGGTTTATGGCTGTTGCGGATCGCCGTTTTGCTCCGGAGAGAGATGGACATAGCGGCGGATGAATTCGACCGCCTCCTCCCAGTGGCGGAACGATATCTCCTCGTTGGTTTGCACGTTGAGAATCGAGCCGCGAAAGGTTGTGCTCTCCGGCGGCCTCGAATGGACAAACCGAACGACGAAGGATGTGATCGCGAGTGAATTGTCTTCCAAATTAAACCACCTCAACGAATGGGTGACATCTTTTCATCTTGGTCAAGGAGTGAAAGCCGGGCTTGATTTCGTGACGGCTTCCTCTCGTATGACATATTCAAGATAGCAGAAAAGGGATACAGGCGAGTTACAGACGCTGTCAATCGGGAGTCAGCTTGTGAGCTTCAGATAGAGCGCGGTCGTTTCCTCGGCGGGGGTCACATCGAGTTCATCCTGTAGTGTCTGCAGGCAACGCTGATAAACGCGCGCCACCTGGCCGCGATCGCCGAGACCCTGATAGGCCAGCATCAGATGGCGGTAGGCGCGCTCCCAGCAGTTATCGGCCGCCAGCACCCGATGGCACAATTCAATCGCCTCGTCATAGCGTTCGCCGTCGACGTAAATTTCGGCCAGACGGTCGGCGGCCGAGAGAAACAGAACCTCCAGCCGTTCGCGCTCGCCCGCCGCCCAGGTCTCATAGAGCGCTTCCGGCAAGTAGTCTCCCTTATAGAGCGCAATCGCCTCCTCCAATAGTGCTACAGCCTGCTCCGGCCGGCGACTGAACGCGGCGTTGGCCTTGGCTATCAGCCCATCAAACGCCTCGCTGTCCAGCCAGATATCCGCGCCGGGGCGAATGCCGTAGGTGCTGCCGTCCCGATAGATGAGCGCGGATTCTGAACCGGGATCGCGGCCCGGCTCCAGCACATGATAGAGAGAATTGAGCGTCACCTTAAAATTTCGGCCGGCGGCTGCCGGATCCATCCCCGGCCAGAGGTATTCAAGAATCTGATCGCGGTCCAGCACGCCGTGGCGATAGGTCAGCAAGAGCTGGAAAAGCTGCCGCGACTTGGCCCGCCGCCAACTGTTGGGTTGGACAAAGGTTCGGCCGCGATACGTCGCGAATCCGCCCAACGCATGGACTTTGACACAGTAACCGGGATGGTGGGTGATACGCGACAAGCCCAGGGCGGATAGCAGTCTGGCGGCGTAGGTGTCCTGCCGGCGGCGGTCACGAGCCAGGACGAGTAAGGGCGTAAAGATGCGCTCGTCGGGCGGCCCAAGCAGTGTCGGCCGGGTAAACAGAAAGTCATAGCCGTTTTCCTCGCAGGCCGCCAGCGTCGTGGACAGGAGCTGATCCAGCACCTCGATCTTGCCCTGTCGCCAATGAACCAGACATAGCCACAAACGGGTCACGCACACGCCAAACTGGTCGCTGCATTCCTGAAAGCCCCGCAAGGCGCGACCCAACCATTCCAGCGCTTCCTCGAAGCGACCGGCCAGCGCAAAGCCGGCTCCCATCGCCACGCGAATCAGGGAGGCGATCCATTCATCTCCGGCGGCACGGGCGATCTCAATCCCCTCGGTGGCCGTTTGTTGCGCCTGGGGCAGATTCCCGCTATAGCCATAGACGCGACAAAGCCCCCAACACGCCTCCACCATCAGGCGCTGCACGGAGAGCCGGCGGCTGATCTCGATCGCCATCTCATACTGCTGGCGCGCCAGATCATAGCCATCGGGATCATCAAGCAGCATGATGGCATGGCCCAGTCGCAGGTGGCCGACGGCCGTCATGAACGGCGATTGCAGGTCAACCCCCCGGCGAGCGCCGATCTGGGCGTACTCATAAGCCTCGTTGCCCAACCCCAGCAGCGAGTAGACGAGCGACAGGAGCAAATGGGTTTCACGATGGGCGCGCGGGGTCAGGACCGGCTCAAGGCGCTCGGCCTCGGCCCGCTCCTCCAGCTTTCGGCGGGCTTCGTCCAGCCGCCCCGTCCGCAGCAGCACGCGAAACAGCAATTGTGAGTCGGATGGGCTGGTGCTGCGCAAGGCTTCGGCCTGGTTTCTCAATGTCTCGGCCTCTTCGATTTGCCCGGCATTGAGTTTATTCTCGGCCAACAGTTCGTAGAGACGGGCGCGCATCTCCGTTCCCTCCGATCCCTCGCTCAGACGAATCGACTTCTCCAGCAATGCCTCGGCCTGGCTGGGGTTGACCGTGTCGAGATAAACGCGCGCCTGCCCGCGCAACGCCCGACTGATCCCTCCCGGCTGGCCGCGCTCCCGCCAACCCGCCTCAGCTTGCTGATACCAGCCCAACGCCTCCTGGAACCGGCTGCGCAACCGGGCCAGTTCACCCAGGTAGAACAGAAGCTGTGGATGGTGTTGCAGCACCTCCGGCTGGAGGCCGCCCAGATATCCGGCCAGCGTATCCAGCCGGCCGGTGGCCAACAACTGAACACCGTAAGTATCAAGCAGGGAGGCCGATCCCTCCCGGTCGCTGGCCTTGAACATGTGGTAGAGAGACTCATCCAGATCGCCTCTCGCCTTGAAGTAGTTCGCCGCCAGGACATGATTGTTCAGGCGTTGCTCCGGCGAGGTCAGCTGCTCCAGAAAGTTGTGGAATATGTGATGATAGCGCATGCTGCCGTCGCCCAGATCGTCGATGAACAGATCGATGCGCCGGAGATAGGCCAGCATGGCGACGCTATGGCCGCCGGTTTGCAGGGCGTCGCAAGCTTCGGGGGTGATGACTCGCAAGACAGACGTCACCCGCAGGAACTCCTGGACATCGGCCGGCTGCCCCTCAAAGATCTCCGTCGCCAATAGATGAAACAGGGTGTCGAGCGAGGCGGTCTGGTTCGAGAGCACGTCCTCAACGGAGGCAAGCCGGCCGCTGCGAAGGCTCTGCCGGATGAGTTGCAGGGCGATGGCCCAACCCTCAGTGGCCTCATAGAGCGAAGCCGCCTCATCGGCCGTCAGCGCATAGCCATAGGCCTCCGAAAACAGGGCGGAGATTTCGGCCGCGTTGAATGCCAGCGCCGAACGCCCGATCGTCAGGACCGACCCCTGCGCCTTCCAGCGCGACAAATTAGGCAGCACGATAGGTTGGCGGCCGGTCAGAATGATATGGAGGTCGGCCGGGGCAAGGGCGACGAGGCGGTCGATCAGATGGGCAATCTCGGCAGCGGGCAACACCAGGTGGACGTCGTCCAGCACCAGAAACGCCGGCTCCATGACGGCCGCGCCAATCGAGTTGAGCCATTCATCCAGAACAAGGGTTGAGGGCAATGGGCCGCCGGCTCCATCCCATGATTCAAAGAGGGAAATGGGATGATCGCCCAAATCGGGTATGGCCGCACGGGCTGCATGACTCAGATGAAGCAGGAAGACCAGGGGATCGCGGTCCTCCTCCATCATTTGATACCAGATGAGCGGATGACCCAATCGGGCCAGTGACGCCAAAGCCGTCGTCTTGCCGAAGCCCGCCCCGGCCTGCACCAGAGTCAGGCGATGGTTGAGCGAATCGGACAGGATGCCCATCACGCGCGGCCGCTCCAGCGTTCGGGAACCCAAACGAGGAGGCGTTATTTTTGTGCGGACAACAGTGACCGGGCGGACCATCACACCTTCATGCGGGGAAACAGACCCCATTGACGGAAGCGGAAATTACGGCTCAACCCAAGCGATTATAGCCGGGCCTGTGAATTATAAAAGCCTGGGCAGGTAGCGAAGGTTGGTGCATTCAGCCATACAGTCACGACGTGATACGTTGACTTTGGATAGTCAAAATAAAAATCCCCGCCCGAAGGCAGGGATTCAAATTTGGCGGAGAGGGTGGGATTCGAACCCACGGTGACCTCACGGCCACAACGCTTTTCGAGAGCGCCCCGATCAACCGCTCCGGCACCTCTCCAAATTGTCTTACCAGTATATCAACAACCGGCCAATTTGCGAAGACCATCAAGGCGATTTTAACGATTTTCGCCACGCAACCGGCGAAAAAACTCCTGCAACAAATCGCCGGCCTCGTCTGCCAGCACACCGGCGACGACCTCGACCCGATGATTGAACTCCGGCCGCCCCAACACATCGATGATGGTGCCGTCGGCCCCGAAGCGCGTATCCTTCGCGCCATATACCAGACGGGACAGGCGAGCCTGAATCATGGCTCCGGCACACATGGGGCAAGGCTCCAGCGTGCAGTAAAGGGTGACGTCGATCAGCCGCCAGTTATTGAGATACGCGGCCGCCTCGCGCAGCGCGATCATCTCGGCATGGGCCGTCGGGTCCTGGTCGCTCTCCTTGCGATTAAAACCCGATCCGATGACGCGACCGTTCAGCACGGCCACCGCGCCGACCGGCACCTCTCCCAACGCCATCGCCTGCCGGGCTTGCTCCAGGGCCAGCCTCATCCACTGTTCAGATTCTTCAATCATCGCGAATATTCGTTAGTCCGCCGATTGCACAGGATATCACGCGCGGTGGAAGTACTCCTCCGGCTTGATCGAGATGACCTGGCTGGAGCTGTCGGGCTGCATGCTGACGCCATAGAGAGTCTGGGCCGCCTGGACAGTGCCGCGGTTATGGGTGATCAGGATAAATTGCGTATGCTGGCCTAGCTCGCGCAAGACATCCCGGAAGCGGGTGACATTGGCCTCATCGAGAGCCGCATCCACCTCGTCCAGCACACAAAAGGGCGGCGGCGCGACTTTCAGCAAGGAAAAGATAAGCGCGGCGGCCGTCAATGAACGTTCGCCACCGGAGAGCAGCGCCAACCCCTGCTCCCGCCGGTTCGGCAGCCGGGCGATAATCTCCACGCCGCTGCTGGTCGGATCATCGGGATCGGTCATCACCAGCCGCCCTGACCCGCCGCCGAACAGTTGCTGAAATGTGCCGTCAAAAATCTCGTTGACCTGCTCAACCGTTTTCGAAAACGCCCTGGAGGTCAGTTCATCCAGTTCGGCGATGACCCCGCGCAACTGCCCGTCCGTCTCGGTCAGGTCGCCGATCTGTTGAGTCAGGAAGTCGAACCGTTCCTCGGTGGCGGCCAATTCGGCCGGGGCGTCGGGATTGATCGGCCCCATGCGCTGCATCTGTCCGCGATAGAGATGAATGCTGTCCTCGATATCGGCCGGCAATTCGTTCACCACCGGCAAATCTTCGACCACTTCATGCATGGGTAACGGCGTCGCGCCGGTTTGCTCAGCGTCGAAGTTCAAAGATACCAGTCCCAGATCAGCCCGGATTCGCTCCTGCAATCCCTCGATCTGATTCTCGGACTGCGTCTGGCGGATGCGTGACTGGGTCAATTGGGTTTCCAGATCATGGGCATGGCGCTGCAGGCCGGTCGAATCCGTCTGCAAGCGGCCGAGTAAAGCGCGATCGGCATTCATCTCGGCCGTCAGCGGGACAAGCGATGCCTCAACCTCGGCCAACTCAGCCTCCATGACGGCCGTCTCGGCGTCGTCTTCCTGCCGGCCCAGACTCTCAAGCTGGGCGCGCAGGGACGCCAATCGTTGGCGCACGCGGCTGAGTTGACCCTCCCCTTGATTCAGTGTGGATCGACGGCTGTCGACGACCGCCTGTCGTCCGGCGAGAATCGTCTGGGCGGCGGCCAGCGACTGGCGAAGGCTTTGTTGTTGTTGTTCCACCTCGCCCACGGGCAGCGCCGCCAACTGTTCCTGTGCCGTGGATAGTACGCCATCCAGCCCAACCAGGGCCTCGGCCCTCCGAGCGATAACCGCCTCGGTTTGGACGATGCGCTCCCGGGCCTGCCCCAGAGCGAGGTCGCGTTCCCGACGGCGGCGAGCGTCGAAATCTCGCTGCTGGCGCGCTCGCTCCAATTGCCCACGGGCGCTGTTGAGCGTCTGACTCGCCTCGCCTTCCAGTCGAACCAGACGGCGTTCCTCGTTCGCCCGCTCGTCCACCTTCTCCTGCAAGGCGTCGATCTCGGCCTGCCAACGGTTTGCTTCGCCTTCGCGCTTCTCCAGCGTAGCACGCATCTCGTCCAGCCGGGCCGATTCATCGCGACGGCGATCCTCATGAGCCAGGAAACTGCCTCCGACCGCGCCACCGACTTCGACGAACCCGCCGCCGCGGACCACAAGACCGTCCGGCGCGACGGCGGCGAAGCCGGGCGGCCAGTCGGTGGCCAGCCGATAAGCCGTCCTCGCGTCTTCGACCAGCAACACGCCCCCCAGCAACCGTTTGACCAGCGGCACGGCTGAGCCGGACGTCACGACATCGTCCACCCAGCTGATGACGCCGCGCTCTCCGGCCACATCCGGTCTGTCGGAAACAATCGCCCCCGGCAAATCGAAGGCGGCCAGAGAGAGGCGCGCTTCGTTGCTGTCACGGTTTGTCTCGTATCCGGCTACGGCCTGCCACATGCTATCGGTATCGCTGACCAACCAGGCGGACAGGCGCTCGCCTAAAGCGGCCGCGATCGCCGTCTCGTACGCTGCGGGGATATCCACCAACGATGCCAAACGGCCGACGACCCGGTTGGCTTCCAGAGGGATCTCTCGTTGTCTCTGTCGCTCCAGCAAGGCCACGCGCTCCTCCTGCCGAGCCAGCTCATTCCGCAGTTTGTTGAGCTGCTGCTCAGCCTCGCGAGCGGCGTGGCGCAGCTCCTTGAGCCGTCCGATGTCGGCGCTTCGGGCGCGACTTTCATCGTTGCGGGCCGTCTGAAGGCGAATCACCTCATCACGCGCGGCGGCCGTGTTCGAGTCCAGCGCGGCCAGAGCGTCATCCGTCGGCGCGTCCGTCGAGAGAACGCCACCGACCTGATCAGATTCGACCGTCAACTCGTCTAGCCGCAGGCGTAATTGGGCCAATTGTCCCTCGGCCTGCGCCATGGCCGTCCGGCTCTGTCGTCGCTCCGTTTCCACCCGATCGACCTCGGCTCGCAGTTTCGCTATCCGGGTTTGTTGACCATCGAAGGTGACGCGAAACTCCTGCAAACGGGATTGATGGCCTTGAAGTTCGGCTTGCGCCGCAACCAGATCGGTCGTGGCCGCCTCTACCTCCGCGCGAGCCGCTGCTGTGGCCTGTTCCAGCGAAGGCAGTTCGCTCGACGCGTCCTCGATTTGACCCTCAAGCGCGGCCCGACGCTCGCGATAGACGGCCTGCCGGCGACGCGCCCCCTCCAGCTCCTGCCGCAATCGGTCACGCGTGGCCTGAAGTTCGGCCGCCCGTTGTTGCCCCCCGCCCAACCGGCCTTGAGCTTCATCAATTTGGCTCTGGTGGGCCAGCAGTGTATTGCGAGCGATCGTCCAGGCGTTCTCGGCCGTCGCCGCGGCTTGCCGCGTCGCTCGCAAATCGCCCTTGGCTTGCTCCCACTTGTAACCGTACCAGACGCGAAGCAGCTCCCGCAGATCGGTCGATATCTGCTCGTAATTTCGGGTGCGGGTGGCCTGGCGCTTGAGAGAAACAACGCGCGGCCGCAGCTCTTCCAAAATATCGTGGACGCGCTGGAGGTTGCGCTGGGTTTCCTCCAATCGACGCAACGTCTCGGCGCGACGGGCTTTGTAGTGAGTAATGCCCGCCGCTTCCTCAAAGAGGGCACGTCGCTCGTCCGAACGCAAGGAGAGGGCCTGATCGACGAGGCCTTGACCGATAATGGTATAGGTTCGCTCACCCAGGCCGCTGGTGGCCAGCAGCTCGGCGACATCCTTCAGTCGCACTTGCTGGCCGTTGATCAGATATTCATTCTCTCCCGAGCGAAAGGAGCGCCGAGCGATCTCAACTTCGGTGTAGTCGATGGGTAGCCAGCCGTCGCTGTTGTCCAGCGTGATGGTCGCCTGAGCCATGCCGGCGCGCGAACGCTGTTGGCTTCCGGCGAAGATCATATCGGCCGAACGCCGGGCGCGCAGAGTGCCGAAGCTCTGTTCGCCCAATACCCACCGCAGGGCATCGGCGATATTGCTTTTGCCGCTGCCGTTTGGCCCGACAATTGCCGTGATACCGCTATCGAAGACGAATTCCGTCTTCGACGCAAATGTCTTGTACCCCTGGAGGGTGAGTTTCCGCAATTTCATAACATGTTCTTGGGGATCGTCGCGCGCGGCCGTACTATCGCCGGTCGCTCGTCCCACGTGCCCGCGCCGGCCGCCCGGCAACTTCGTCCGGTGCAGGTTCGCGTACGGACTCGGCTATTTATATAATAATTGGTGTGGGCAAGGCAAACGTTAGCCGGCAGGAGCTGGTAAAAGCAATCGCCACGTTCGAAGCTCAGCGCGGATTGACCGGCAACGAGGAGGACCTCGATCGCGCCGTGGGGACGGTCCTGCTGGTGCTGCGCGAAAAGCTGGAGCGTATTCAGGCGGAATCCGGTAATCGGCAGCGGCAACAGCTGGCGGTGTTGGTGGCAGATCTCTCCGGCTATACGACGCTATCCGAGCACATGGATGCCGAACAGGTGGGCGAGGCGCTCAACTCGATGTGGCGCGTCCTCGACGCCGTCATTCGCGCCTGGGGCGGGCAGATCGACCTGCACGCCGGTGATAGTCTGATGGCGATGTTCGGCTTGCCACAACCGCGCCAGGGGGATATTGCCAGAGCATTACACGCGGCGTTGGCTATGCAGCAGGAATTGAAATTGTTCAACGAGCGGGTACAACATTCGATCGGCGGCGCCTATTCCATGCCGTGGGCCGACAGTTGGCCGGGGCCGGATATGCGCATCGGCGTCCATAGCGGCATTGTCTACTACGCCCACGTCTCAAGCGGCGGCACGCCGATCCGCGGCCGAGCCAGTGCCGTGGGAGAAACCGTTGACCTCGCTCGCCGACTGGAGAAGCTGGCTCCCGCCGGCGGGGTTCTGGCCTCGGCCGCCGCCGGCCGCCAGGCCCACGAGCAATTCTCTCTCCAGCCATTTACCGCGCCCCTCGCTATATCGGAAGAGGAGAGCGCCTTTTTGGTGAACAGCGAACGCCGCGAGACGATGGCGTTTCAACCGGATGCGATCGCCGGGCAGAGCATTCGCCTGGTCGGTCGGGCCGATCAATTGGACCGGCTGAACCTCTCGCTGCAGGCCGCGCTCGACAGCCGCGCGCCGCAACTGGTCACTATCGTCGGGCCGTCGGGTATCGGCAAGTCGCGACTGGTACATGAGTTTATAGGCCTGGCACGACTGGCCGCCGGATCGCCGCTGGTGTTACGAGCCGGAACTCAAGGCGTCCATCGCGGTCATCCCTTCGCGTTTATCCGTGACCTGCTATTACGACAATTCAATCTTCATCCACAGGACAGCCCATATCTGATCGAGCACAAGATTCTGGTCGGGCTGAACAGAATCAGCGAGGTTCCCGCCGATACCGGCCACCGTGCCCCGGACAATCATAGTCTGAAAGTAATAATGAGACTCCTCGATGCCAGGGAGGCGAAAGCCCTACCGGTCGAGGATGTGCTGGCCGTAATGAAATCCCTGATGCGTTCGCTCGCGGCCACCAATCCCGTCATCGTGATTCTGGAGGGCATCAACCGAGCCGATGCACAATCGCTGGAGTTGATCGCCCGACTTGTGACCGATCCGGAGCTTGGTCCGATCATGATGGTCGGCGTCGCCACGGAGACAGCGGCAGCCGAACCAACAGTGGCTCTGCCCTGGCCAGGCCTGGATGATGACGGTTTCTCGCCATTCCTGCGGATCGATTTACCGCCCCTGACGGCCGTCGAAAGCCGGTTGATGACGACGCAGATCCTCAGCCCTCTGTCCCCCATGCCCATGCGGCTGGTCGATCTGGTGGCAACGGGATCTGGTGGCAACCCGCTCTATATTGAGTGTTTCGTCCGCCTGCTCATGGAAAGGGATCTCATCACCGTGGGAAACCGGTGGCGATGTGATATGGCCGGAGTCGAAGCCACACCACTTCCACTGGGAATCTCCGGACTGTTCGAAGCGCGAATAAGCCGGTTACCCGCCATTGAGCAAGTCGTCCTGCAACGCGCGGCCGTCTCCGGTCCTCTGTGTTGGGACAGCGCCCTGTTAGAAGCGGAGACGGCCATCGGCACCAGTGGAGCGGACATCGAGGCCGCCTTGCTGAGCCTGGAAATGAAACGCTATCTGATTCGAGACGATAGCTATAGCTTTGGGGCTACCCAAGCCTATGCCTTCCAGCGTGACACGATTCGCGAAACAGTATATCGATCCGTGCCCGAAAGCCGACGGCGGGAGTTGCACCTTGAAGCGGCTCACTGGTTGATCACCAATGAAAATGGAACCCGGCCCGGCGGTTGGCTCCCCTTCGACACCATGATCGCCCAACATTTCGCCTTGGCCGGCGACACCGAGCGGGGCAAGGCCCATCAGCGACGGTCGAGCCTCGCGGAGTTCGATCCCCAAATGCCGATATGATCGACCAAGCTCGATTGGAAGAGGCCCTGGCGCTCATCGTCACCCGACGCGGACAATATGGCGATGCGGCCGTCGGTACAGCCATCGCCGTGCTGGAAGAGAAGCTGGCCACCCTGCCCCATTCGGCCGCCGGGCGAGTTCCCCTCTCCGTTCATTCCCCGATGCAACGTAAACAGGTGACGATTCTGTTTATCGCCCTTGAGGGGTTCACGCGGTTGGCGACGTCGGCCGGAAACACCGAGCGATTACAGCATATCGATCTGCTGTGGCGGCAACTTGATGAGACGCTCCACGCCTATGGCGGAATCGTCGACAAACATATGGGCGATGTCATCATGGGAATCTTCGGGGCGGAAATCTCTCGTGAGGATGACCCCGAGCGCGCCGTTCGTTGCGCCCTTGCCTTGCATGAGACGGCCGCGGCATTTCTCTCGCCGGCAAATCGGAAAAAAGCCGTGGCGTTTACCCCGCCAACCATCCGAATCGGCATCAATACCGGGCAGGTAATCCTGAGCCATGTGGGAACGGATTCAAATCGGACAGCGCTGGGGGATGCCGTCAACGTCGCCAGTCGCCTGAAGGAAGCCGGGTCGGAGTCCGGTATCTATATCTCACAGGATACCTATGGGCTGCTGCGCAACAAGTTTGAGGTTGAGCCGCTGGGCGACGTCGCTGTCAAAGGTCGTACAATGCCCGTGGTAGTGTTCCGGGTGGTCGGTCCGCGGCAGCGCGCTTTTTATCCGGGAACAGATGATGTGAGTGGGTTCCACATCCCCCTGATCGGTCGAGAGGGAGAAATGTCCGTCCTGCAAGCGGCGTTGTCGCGTATCCTGACCGAGAAGCGCGGCCGACTGGTGTTGGTTATTGGCGACGTGGGCGTGGGCAAGTCGCGCCTGGTCGGTGAATTTTTCCGGCAACTGGAGCCACATGCCGGGGAGATGGCAATTTTTCAGGGTCGTCCCGATCAGCGAACGGCACAGATCCCCTATCACTACTTGCACGAGTTGCTTATCACCCATTTTCAAGTCAATGTTGGCGACCGATTGGCGGCGATAGAGGAAAAGATCGTCCGGCAATTGGGCCGGGCCTATACCGGGGAGAGCCCGATCGATGATAATCAACTTCGCGATCAGGCGCGGGCTATCTCCCGACTGGTGGGCCAAGGCGCGCTCGACAGACAACATCCGGAACCGGACGAGGTTGATGGTGTAGAAGGACGCGAGCAAGCCGTCGCCGCCGTTCTCAAATATCTTGAGGATATTGCCCGGTCCCGGCCAACGCTATTTTTACTGGAGGATATTCACTGGATCGACGAGGATTCTCTTGGCTTGCTGGAGCGAGTTTGCCTCTCGGCGGCCGACAAACCCCTGCTGATGATTGGCCTGGCCCGACCGACATTCCTCGAACAGCGATCCAACTGGCCGGTCGGAGACGACATCCCCATAACTCGCATTATGCTCCAGCCGCTCAATGAATCCCGGTGTCGCGAGATGGCCCATGCCATTTTGCGAGAGCTACCCCAAATTTCGCCGGAAGTGATCGACCACATCGTCCAGACATCGGCCGGGAACCCATTTTACGTCGAAGAATTGATCCGAGGCCTGATAGAAGACGGCATCTTCGCCGCCTACTCGGCAGACCATAGCCAGGGCCGGTCCTTACAACTACGCGAATTGACCCACCTGCGTATACCGGCCACGTTGACAGGCGTCTTGCAAGCCCGGCTCGATCGGCTACCGGATGTGGAGAGAGTGACGTTGCAGCAGGCGGCCGTCATCGGCGATGAGTTCTGGGCGGGGGCGGTGCAAGCGATCAACCTATCGTCACGCTATCCTCAAACGGCCGAACAGGTAGAGGCGGCGCTGCAATCACTGGAACGGCGCGACATTATCTATCGGCCTCCCACCTCCATCTTCACCGGCAATCAGGCTTACCGGTTCGCTCATGCCGTGCTGCGCGAAGTTGCCTACGAGAGCGTCCTGCTCCGCGACCGACCCGGGTATCATCTTCAGATTGCCCAATGGTTGGAATTCCAGAGCGACAAACAGCCTGGCAATTACGTCGCGCTCATCGCCCACCACTACGAACTGGGCGGCCGTGCCGGAAACGCGGCTCACCTGTATGACGCGGCAGCCGCGCAGGCGCTTGAACAATCCCGGGTTGACAGCGCAATTGAAATCTGGCGCAAAGCACTTGACCTGTCGCGCGACCGGCCACAATCCGTTGATATGCGGCTGGCAGTGACGGAGCGATTGGGTTCCACGTTGCAGCATGACGGCCGTCTGGTGGAAGCTCGTGGTACTTATCAGGAGTTGTATGACAGCGCCGAGCTGGATGGCAATCTTCTGATTCAGGCGCGAGCCGGCAACAAGCTGGCGGCCGTGGCGCTGGAAATGGGAGATGTCGGGCAGGCGATGATCCTGGCGGCCGAGGCGGAACGGCTGGCCCGCCTGACGGGAGCCGACATCGAGCGAATGGACGCCTTATTGTTGCAAGCGGATGCGACCGGACGAACAGGCGCGCGAGAGTCGGCCGCCATAATCGCACGTCAGGCGCTGGAGTTAGGGCGCGCGCTCGATGCGTCTCACCACATCGCTCGCGCGTTATCCCTATTGGCGGAACACGAGGGCAAGTGATAAAGCCGAGCGAGGTAGGCATCACCGGCGACCGTGGTGATGGCGGCAATGTTACCCGGATGAACGACTAAGGCAACACAAGCTTGCTCCCGCCTGTTCAAAGACCCGAACAAAAAAGAGCGGTCCCCTTGGAGACCGCTCTTTCTGATTTAAGTCAGGATCGGCTTACAGCTTCGGTATCTTCAACACCTGCCCCGGTCGGATGAGGCTCATGTTGTCGCCGATGACATCCTTGTTGGCCTCATAAATAATACGGAAGTTCGCCTGAGTTCCGTAGTATCTCTCCGAGATGAAGCTCAGATTGTCGCCCGGCTGCACCGTGTGTTCGGCAATGAACTTGGTGTATTTGGGAGCGGCAGCGGCAGCGGCAGCGGCGGCAGCAGCTTCTTCACGAGCCTTGGCTTCGGCCTCAGCCTTGGCGGCCGCTTCACGCTGGCGCTCCTCCACCTCCTGGCGAGCCTTTTCAAATTTCTCCCTGGATTCAGCGTCCTTCTTGGCCTTGGCTTTGGCTTCGGCCTCCTCGCGAGCCTTTTCCAACCGCGCCTTGGCCTCGGCGTCCTTCTTGGCCTTGGCTTCGGCCTCGGCTTTCTCCTTGGCGTCATCGTCGCGCTTGGCCGGGACGGGCTTGGCGGCCGCGGCGTCCGGTTTGGCAACGGTGTGGGCGGTGGCGTATGCGGCGCTCACCTTTAAGGCGCTCTCGATCTTGAGCAGGGCAGCGGATTCCTTCTCGGAGATGGCTGAACCGGTGCCATGCTCCTTGGCGGATGAGGCTACGGCATTGCCGACACTTAGCAAGTAGTCCTTGAGGGCGGCCAGATCATTGGCTCCCAGCTTTTGCTCAACGATCGCCGCAATACGGTTCAACGCCTTCTCGGCGTCCGCCTGGGAAGCCTTTTCGATTCCCTTGGCCGCGTCGCTGCCATCGGCAATGATGTCCTTGATCAGGGCATTGGCCGATTTGTATTCCTTGACGGCCTTGTCAAAGGCCCTGTTTTCGCGGAATTTGGTGAGGATGGCAACCCGACCATCAGCCTCGGCCAACGCCTGGTTGACCCAATAGTGTGCGTCCCTGACCAGCTCCCATTCGCTGTCGGTTAGCTTTTCTTTGGACATAATTTTTCTCCTTTATGACGAGGCTTCCAGCACCATGAGCCGGAACCCCAATATGGTATTAAAAAGGTAAAGGGCGCGAATATCAACGATGTTTCATAAATATTCAAACCGCAGGCGATTATAGTATAATTTCTGCCTTAGACAATAAATGCTTAGGTATTATTACCCATTCACGTCATTCACAAGCGTTTGAGGTGCTCTCCGGAGCGTTCGGTCAAACGATAATATTTGATCGACAAAGAGAGCCGCTCACCTCAATGAACGGCTCTCTCTTGCCCAAAGACGGGCGATTTATTTCCGGCAGCGACATCGGCATGTCCGATAGTCGCCCTCCGGAGTGTAACCGCAACTTCGATCCTACCTGCCGATAGCTATCGGGGAAGCAATTTCCTCCAGCTCCGGCTCGGCCAAAACGTAACGACCCAGAATCGCCAGACCGCCCAGCATTGCCGACCAGCCGGCCACGGCCAGCGGATAGTGCCAAACATCGGCGTAGTTGATGCCGTCAAGCATATGGGTTGGTCCAGCCCAAAACTGAACGGTCAGAGTGATCACCCCAACCACGATCATGGCTGCGCCGGCGCTCAGGCCTGAGGAATGATTGTCTTTCTTCAGGGAGTCGACCTGATTCCGAACGCCGGGAATGAGGTACAGAAGGAAGACGAGCAGTGTGAGAGCGTTCACCCACATGATCGGATCGGCCGGCATCGAGCTGCCGCGCAACGCGCGCGAAGCGACGACGTGGATTATGCCGGTGATCAGGCCGGCCACCAGCGTGATGACCGCAAAACGATAGGCGCCGTGCTTGCCCCGGATAAGCCGGATCATGGCAACGATACCCATGATGCCGATGACCACGCCGGCCACGACGAAGAGGATGTATAGCCACTGGAACGGCGCGATCTTGGCGAATACAGGTCCGTATTCGGTGGGTTTGAAGGCGACACAGAAAGTGCCGATTCCGCCCAGCAGGACGGCTACCGACGTGAGCGCCAATAAAACAATACCAACGATTCGAAATACTTTACCTAACATTGAATGTCTCCTGACTAACCTAAATGGAAGCCGACAACATATGCGGTGGTCATCAGCAACAACAGGAGCGGGAGAATGGTCAGGATCGTTTGACGCGAGATGACGGGCTTTCCCATCTTCAGGAACGCCAACAATAGACCCCCCACCCCGATGAGCCCCCCACCAATACCTACTAACACGAAGCCGATCGGCGCCAGGCCGCGCAGGCTCATGTAAATGGGCAAGAGGAAAATCAACAGACCGGCCACGCTATGCACAACCACCAGGGTAATGACGGCCGCTTTCGACTCCGGTCGATAGAATCGGGTGAAAGCAACGGCCACGAAACCCAGGATGACGAAGATCAGATAGGCATTGCGCCAGGCGGGCCAGTGTTCCCACACCAACCCCAGCGATAGCGCCAGGGGAAGGATTGTGGACACGACGGTTACCAGCGGATTATCCAGGATCTCGAAGCCGAAGATGATCATTAACAGCCCGGCCAGAAGCAATGTGCCGAAGGCGATCGTATAAGCCCATATCGACAAAGGCGGCGCGCCCTCGATACCGAATACGATCTGGTAGGCTGCTAATAGCCCGGCCAGAAGGATGAATATACGATCCGGGACTGACATCTTTTTCATGGTTACCCTTCCACACACATCCGGGGATCAGACGACCAGCATCAACAACAGCATCGCGCCGAGCATGTAGAGTGAGGCGTATTTGAACAGGCCGAAGTTGGCGCGTTCCGATGGCCGCATCAGGCTGGAGATAGCCAGCAGCAGCAGGCCTCCGGTCAGAACGACCAGCAAGCGCCAATAGCCAAGCGTCAGTCCCACGCCGTAGGCGGCCAAGGCCATCATGCCCCCGGCCAACATGCTGGAGATGGCGACGATCATGCGCGTTTTCGCGAACCCGTAAACCGAGGGGAAGGTGGGGATGCCGGCCCGCTGGTAATCATCATAGTAGCGCATATTGAAAGTCATGTTATGCGTCGGAATCCAGAACACGACAGCCAGAGCCAGGACGATACCGACCCATTCGATCCGTCCCGACCCAAGCGCATGTCCGGCCAGCACCGGCATCCCCCCGGCTAACCCGCCCCAGATGATGCTCCACGGCGTGCGCCGCTTGAGCCAGATGGTGTAAATCACGACATCGAAAAACAGCCCGGCAAAGACGATAACACCATACAGGACGTCTATGTACAAAGCCCAGGCAACGCCCAAGGCGCTGAGGACAAGGCCTAATATCAGCGCTTCGTTCGGGCTGACTTCTCCCGAGGGAATCGGCCGGGCGGCCGTGCGGCCCATCCTGGCGTCGATATCCCGGTCGTACCACATATTCAGGATCGTGCTGCCACTTATAGCCAACGTCAGGCTTCCGGCCACAGCCAGCGTGGTTTGCCAGTTGATGAACGGACAGCGAGTGCTCATGAATCCCGCCAGGCCCGTCAAGAGCAGCAAGCCGGTCTGCAAGCTTTTGAAAAGTGGCAGGTATCGACGAAAGCGCCGAGTGTGTGAGGTTGGCATATGGCTCACGAATCATCTTCTCCGTTATGAACTAATTCACATCGCGCACGCAGCGGAAGCCCACTGCCGGGCCGTAGTATTGCGGTCCGGCGCTGTTGTACTTCCACACTCGCAGGTCTACTTCATAAGAGTAGAAACTGCCGCCGCGCATGTGTCGATAATGCTGGTTGGGGTAGTCATCGCCCACCCACTGCCAGACGTTGCCGGCCATGTCATAAACACCGTATGGGCTGGCCGAATCCAGGGTCTGATAACCATCGTAATTCATGCCGTTATAGAAGCCGACGGGCGTGGTGTTGCCCAGCTTGCCGAAAAGTTTCACGAATACATCGAACGAGGAGTAGTAGTTGGCGTTGTTGCGTTCGATCTCCAGCCCCCAAGGGAAGGGACGACCGCGGCCGTCCACGAGTTCCGTGCCGCGCGCCGCTTTCTCCCACTCAACTTCAGTCGGCAAACGCCAGCCGTTGTATTGGCAGAAAGAATTGGCGCCGAACCAGGTCACCATGGTGACGGGATGGTTGCTATAGGCGTCCATCGAGGAGAATTCATTCCCATCAAAGGTCAGGCGCAGGCCTTCGCCCTGCAGGGGCATATATAGCTTGTTGCCGGCCTTGATCTCTTCCTCATGCCTGAAACCGTCGAAGGGTTCGCCGGGGTAGTGGCCGAACACCCCATTTTCGGTCCAGACACTCTCCCCGGCCTCAACTTCAACCTCGCCGATAGTGACCGCTCCGGAAGCCAGCGCCTCATTGAGGAAGCGGGCATACTGCTCGTTGGTCACATTGGTGACCATGATTTCGAAGTCGTCCGTCATGGTCATATGATCATGCTGGCCATAAGGGAATTCGCCGGCGGGGACGAGCGCCCAGGATTCCGGATTGACTCCCGTGTCCATGAATGGCGGGGTGATGGAACCGATGTTGGGCGTGGGGCCGCAAGCGGCGACCCCGACCACTAACAGCAGAGTCAACATGATTAATATACGCTTCATTGGGTAGCCTCCTTGAGGGCCTGATTCAGCTCATCAATCCTTTTCCGTTGCTCGGCAATCTCCTTGAGGGCGACCTCCCGTTTCTCGGCCGCCATCTCATCGGCCCAATGCCCCTTGGCGCGGAAGAGATCGACCAGTCGCCAGAACATGAATGCCCCCAGCACGGTCAGAATCGTAGCCAAACCGATGTCGGTCAACAGCATCGTCCAGTTGACGATGCCCTGTTGACCCGCCTCGGAGACAAATAGACGCTTCATGGCGAAGATAGTCACCGCGCCAAAGGCCAGATTGGACATGACGATGATCGACCAGCCAAACCACTTGCGGACGCGGCCTTTAAGCCCTACCCGATCGGCATAGTAGAACAGGATGATGGTAGCTATCAGACTGGCCAGGATGTGCCAGTGACCGGTTAGCGTGATGCGCTCATCCCGATGAGGCCAAACGCGGATGATCTCATCAAGTTTGACGGCCATGAAAATACCGATGCCGCTCACGGTGAAATTCATGAAGACCATTTGCCAGCCGGGGCCGAATTTGAGTGGATCGTGCCCAAGAGCCTTGATCTTCTGCAAGAAGGTCGGTTTTTTAAGGCCCAATTCGGCCGTACGATCGTTGATCAACCTGGCCCAGGCATAGATGACGTAGAGCAAAGCGGCCAGCATGACAAAGACCGAGCCGACATAGATGGTCGTGTGCGCCCAATCAACCCAGACCACAGATAGCGCGCCGGTGGTGATGATGATGGTGCCGACGATCATGAGGAGCATCGCCACCTTGTGCAGCCGCCCTTTGAAGTCCATCCAGCGCCCCACGATCAGGGTGATGGCGATGGCGATCAGGGTCAGCATGATATGCAGGTGACCGATGATCGCGCCTTGCATGGCCGTCCTGATCGGCGTGCGGATCAGGTCTTCAGCCAGGAATGTCTCGTGACCATTGCCCCAATAGGAGCCGGTGACTGCCCCGAAAGCCGCGGATAGCAATGTAGCCAGGGCCATGACGAAGAAAGCGGTGCGCTCCAGGTCCAGGCCCTTTTTCGTGCGGGCATAGAGCGAGTCTTCGGGGAGGCGATACTCCTTCCGCCATGGCCACAAGGCGATAGCCAGCAGGATGCCGGCGAAGAAGATCAGCGATTGCCCCAGCAGAAACAGGCCATGAAACATGAAGTTCTGGCCCCAATAGGCAAACGCCATGCCGAAGATGACAGTCAGCAAATAACCGAAGGTGATGGTGCCGTTGATAAGCACCTGATTCTGCCGCTTCATCGGCAGGATGTCGGTCATGATGTAGACCTCGATTGCGATGATGGCCATCGCTATCGTATGGTAGAGCATGATGATGCGTGCCTCGCGCGCGGCCAGCCCCACCGGCATCCCCAGCACGCGAACTGTGAAGTCGCGCACACCCCATTCCACCATCGGCCCGGAAAGCGTGCCCCAGATCACCGTGATCAGGGAGATGATCGCCATGGCCATGAGGATCAGGCCGTTCGTGGAAGTAAAGAGATAGTCGATACGTTTTTTAAGCGAACTCATAAAACAGCACCCCCTTATGAGTGTCCTTCAAGTTCAAGTATGGCAGGCTAACCCTCATCCCCGTAGTGACATACAGCAGTTAAACCCATGAAGAAAGTCACGTGTTTCCACATATGATTTGTGGTCATTCAGCAGATCTGCGTCTGCCCCTGACCCTCATAAATTCTTCTGCTCAGCAATCAACCACTGTGTGCCGGGCAGCCACAGAATGACAAACAGAACCAGAGCGATGAGCGGCGCGGGCAGGAACATCGAGAAGCGCTGGACTTCAACGATATTGATCACCGCCAGGGGGAAACCGCCGATCATTGCAGCCGGGATTTTGTGGCCACCTGTAC
>CAZZJN010000048.1:0-19790 GCA_964654505.1 uncultured Ardenticatenaceae bacterium
GCCTGGTTCACCGACGCCGTGCTGGAGTTTCTCGACGTTCGCTTCCGCGTGCCCTATACGCAGGTCGTCGATCTGTCGGACGGCATCGAGTGGCCCCACTGGTGCGTGGGCGGGCGGATGAACATCGTCGACAACTGCGTCGACAAGTGGGCCGCCGGCCCGGCGACCCGCGACCGCCCGGCGCTCATCTGGGAAGGGGAAGAGGGGGCGACGCGCACGCTGACCTACGGCGAACTGGCGGCCGAGGTCAACCGCTGCGCCAACGGCTTGCGCGCGCTCGGCTTGGGTCACGGCGATGCTGTCGGCCTGTTCATGCCCATGACGCCGGAGATCGCCGTCGCCCTGCTGGCTATCGCCAAGATCGGCGGGGTCATCCTGCCGCTGTTCTCCGGCTACGGCGCGGGGGCGGTGGCCACGCGGCTGGCCGACGCGGGCGCGAAGGCGCTTTTCACCGCCGACGGCTTCTACCGTCGGGGCGTGGTCGTGCCCCTGAAACCCACGGCCGATGAGGCGCTGGCCCACGCTCCCGTGGTCGAGCATCTCATCGTGCTGCGCCGGACGGGCAACGATGTGACGATGCAGCCCGGCCGCGACCACTGGTGGCACGAGCTGGTCACGCCGCAATCGCCGCTGGCCGAGACGGCCGACACCGCCGCCGAAGACCGGCTGATGATCATCTACACCTCCGGCACAACCGGGCGGCCGAAGGGAGCCGTGCACACCCATTGCGGCTTCCCCGTCAAGGCGGCGCAGGATGTGGCCTTCGGGATGGACACCCATCCCGAAGACACCATCTACTGGATGACCGATATGGGCTGGATGATGGGGCCGTGGCTGGTGTTCGGGGCCACGCTGCTGGGGGCGACGTTCCTTATTTATGACGGCGCGCCCGACTACCCCGACGTCGATCGCCTGTGGGCGCTGGCCGAGCGCCACCGGCTGACCCAGGTGGGCGTGTCGCCGACGCTCATCCGCGCTCTGGCCCCCCACGGCGAGGAGCCGGTGCGGCGGCACGATCTGTCGAGCGTGCGCAGCTTCGGCAGCACCGGCGAGCCGTGGAACCCCGACCCGTGGCTGTGGCTATTCAACGTGGTGGGCGAGGGGCGGCGGCCGATCATCAACTACTCCGGCGGCACGGAGATCAGCGGCGGCATCGTCATGGGTAACCCCATCCTGCCGCTGAAGCCGACGGCCTTCGCCGCGCCCTGCCCCGGCATGGCCGCAGACGTGGTCGACGCCGCTGGCCGTTCGATCCGCAATCAGGTCGGCGAGCTGGTCATCCGCGCGCCGTGGATCGGCATGACCCGCGGCTTCTGGGGCGACCGGCAACGCTATCTGGACACCTACTGGTCGCGCTGGCCCGGCGTGTGGGCGCATGGCGACTGGGCGGCCGTCGACGAGGACGGCATGTGGTACATCCTCGGCCGCTCCGACGACACGATCAAGATCGCCGGCAAGCGGCTCGGCCCGGCCGAGGTCGAGTCGGTGCTGGTGGCCCACCCGACGGTCAGCGAGGCGGCGGCCGTCGGCGTGCCCGACCCGATGAAGGGCAGCGCGCTGGTGTGCTTCTGCGTCCTCGCGCCGGGCGTGGCCCCGTCGGATGCGCTGGCCGCCGAACTGCGCGAGCGCGTGGCCGACGAACTGGGCAAGCCCTTGCGACCGAAGGAGATCGTCTTCGTCAGCGACCTGCCCAAGACGCGCAACGCCAAGGTCATGCGTCGCATCATCCGCAGCGCCTGGCTGGGCGAGGACCCCGGCGATACGTCGAGCCTCGTCAACCCCGGCGTCATCGCCGAGATGCAGCGGAAACAGTCCACATGAGCGAGTCGATGAACTTCCCGCGCCAGTTCTATCTTGAGGATATCCCGCTTGATGAGGCCTGGGCCGTCTTTCGCGCCGCGCTGGATGAGGCCGGGCTATGGCGGCCGCTGGGCGCCGAGACCGTGCCCCTCAGCGAGGCCAACGGCCGGGTGACGGCCGCGGCCGTCTGGGCGCGGCTCTCCTCCCCCCACTACCACGCCGCGGCCATGGACGGCTACGCCGTTCGCGCCGAGGACACCGTGGGGGCGACGGAGGGCGGGCCGATTACGTTTGTCGTCGAGACAGAGGGGCGGGGGAGCGGAGGAGCAGAGGAGAAGAGGGGAAGAGGAGCAGAGGAGCAGAGGGGCAGGGGAGCGGGGGAGTCTCCTCATCACCTCAGCACCTCTGCACCCCTGCCCCCTATCACCTCTGCACCCCTGCACCCTATCACCTCTGCACCCCACCTTCCCCACTCCCAGCCGATCAACACCGGCCATCCGCTTCCCGCCTGGGCCAACGCCGTCATCATGATCGAGCACGTCCAGCACGTGACGCTGCCCGACGGCCGGGCGGGGATCGAGGTTCGCGCCCCTGTGCCGCCCTGGCAATACGTCCGGCCGATGGGCGAGGACATGGTGGCCACCGAGCTGGTGCTGCCCGCCAACCACCGGTTGCGGCCGGTCGATTTGGGCGCGCTGGCCGGGTCGGGCCATGCCTTGGCCGGCGTCTACCGGCGGCCGCGCGTGGCCATCATCCCCACCGGCTCGGAGCTGGTGCCCGCCGGGACCGAAGAGCCGGAGCCGGGGCGCGTCGTCGAGAGCAATTCGCTGGTGCTGGCGGCGCAGGTGGAGACCTGGGGCGGCATCGCCACCCGCCTGCCCATCGTGCCCGACAACTTCGAAGCCATCCGCGCGGCCGTCGCCGCGGCCGCCGCCGACCATGACCTGATCCTGCTGAACGCCGGATCGTCGGCCGGCAGCGAGGATTACACCGTCCACGTCGTCGATGCGCTCGGCCGCGTTCTCGTCCACGGCGTCGCCGTCCGGCCGGGGCACCCGGTCGTGCTGGGGATGATCGATGGCGAGCCGCGCGCCCGCGTCACGCCCATCATCGGCGTGCCCGGCTATCCCGTCAGCGCGGCCCTGACCGGCGAGATCTTCGTCGAGCCGCTGCTGGCTCATTGGCAGGGGCGCGCCCCCCACCGGCCGGCCACCCTGCAAGGCACGCTGACCCGCAAGGTCGTCTCCCACACCGGCGACGACGACTTCGTGCGCGTCATCGTCGGCCGGGTGGACGACCGCACCACCGTCACGCCCATCAGCCGCGGCGCGGGCGTCATCACCTCGCTTGTCCGGGCCGACGGCATCCTGCGCGTGCCCCGCTTCAGTGAGGGCGCGGATGCGGGCGCGGCCGTCACGGTGCATCTCTATCGCGATCCGGCCGAGATCGAGCAGACCATCGTCGTCATCGGCAGCCATGATCTGTCGCTCGACCTCATGGCCCAATTTCTGGCCGTCCGCCAGGAGGAGGTCCGGCTGGTCTCGGCCAACGTCGGCAGCCTGAGCGGGCTGATGGCCCTGCGGCGCGGCGAAGCCCATCTGGGCGGCTCGCACCTGCTGGACCCCGAGACGGGCGAGTATAACCTCAGCTACATCCGCCGCTATCTGCCGGGGATGGATGTGGCCCTGGTCAAGCTGGCCGACCGCGAGCAGGGGTGGATGGTGCCGCCGGGTAATCCCAAGGGGTTGAGCGGCTGGGCCGACGCCGCCCGGCCCGACATCACGCTGGTCAATCGGCAGCGCGGCGCGGGCACGCGGGTGTTGCTCGACTACGAACTGGGCGTGCTGGGGATCGATCCCGCGGCCGTGCGCGGCTACGATCACGAGGAATACACCCATCTGGCCGTGGCCGCGGCCGTTTCGTCCGGCGCGGCCGATGCCGGACTGGGCATCCAGGCGGCGGCGCGTGCGCTCAAGCTTGACTTCGTGCCGCTGGCCCACGAGGCCTACGAACTGGTCATCCCCCGCCGGCATTACGAGAGCGACCGGCTGCGGCCGCTGTTCGACCTGCTGCACGACGCCGAGTTCCGGGCCACCGTGGCGTCCATGCCCGGCTATGATGTCGCCGACATGGGCCGGGTCAGGATGATCGCCAGCGAATCTGACTAACCCGGAGACAGGAGATCGAGGACAATTGACTCTATCGTTCGTTGCTGATTTACATAATCATACTACCGCCTCGGACGGGGAATATACCCCCACCGAACTGGTCAACAAGGCGGCCGAATTGGGCTTGCGAGCCGTCGGTGTCAGCGACCACGACACGCTCGAAGGGCTGGATGAGGCGCTGGCCGCCGGTGAAGCGGCCGGCATTCGCGTGGTGCCCGGCGTCGAGGTGTCGCTGCGCTTCAGGCGGCCGTATTTCACCGGCACGCTCCACTACCTGCTCTATATCCCCCGGCATTTGCTGGATGACGCCGGGTTTCGCCGCCGGGCCGAGGCCGTATTCAGTCAGGGGCGCGGCGGCGGGCTGGTGCGGGCGCGCGTGGCGGCCATCAACGCCGAGTTTGGCCCCGGCGGGGCGACGCCGCTGCTGGAGCGCGACCTGACGGCCGAGGAGATCGAGGCGCTGGCCCCGAATGTGACCCGCCGCCACTTCGCCCTGGCGCTGGCCAACAATCACGGGCTGGACAAGGGGCAGGTCAATATGCTGATCGGCAATGACAGCCGCGCCTACATCCCGTCGGGCATCGAACCGGCGACGTTGACGCCGCTGCTCAAGGCCTGGCCGCAGCTGGTGCGCGTCTTCGCCCATCCGGCGGCCGGCTCCTATCCCGGCGAGAGCCTCTACAACGAGGTGCTGCCGCCCATCGAGGTGGTCGAAATCCTGCTGCCGGAGTTCCTTGACGACGATCTGCTGGGGCTGGACGGCCTGGAGGTGCAGTACCCCGGCCATGTGGCCGAGCACCGCGCGCTGATGGCAGCGTGGGCCGAGACGCATGGCCTCATCCAGACCGGCGGGTCGGATTGCCACGACCGGGTGAATCGGCCGTTGGGCGTGGCCGGAATCGACGAGGCCGGGCTGGATGCCCTGCTGGCGCGACTTGGGTGAGGCCTGACCGACGCGGACGACGATCCATCATGAAAATTCCCCCATTTTCCACCGAACAATACTTTGCCCTGTACGAGTTTTCGACGCCCTACCTGCTGTGCGCTTCCGACTGCGAGTCGATGAGCGTCGGCGAATTGATCGCCCTGGCGGGGGCCGACGCGGCCGACCTGCTCGGCCTGCGGCTGGGCTACACCGAGTCGTCGGGCGCGCCGTCGTTGCGCGCGGCCGTCGCCGCCCTCTATGATCACGTCGATCCGCAAGAGGTCGTCGTGCTGGGCGCGCCGGAGGAAGGGATCTACCTGACCATGCGCGCTTTGCTGGAGCCGGGCGACCCCGTCGTCGTCCTGACGCCCGCCTACGATTCGCTGCTCAACCTGGCCGAGCACGTCAGCGGCAACGTCGCCCGCTGGGCGATCCGGCCGGTGCCGGGCGACTGGAGCCTCGATCTGGCCGAACTCGACCGCCTCGTCACCCCGGCCACCCGGCTTGTGGTGGTCAACTTCCCCCACAACCCGACCGGCTACCTGCCCGACGCGGCCGAATTTGACGCCTTGCTGGACATCGTTGGCCGGAGCGGGGCGTGGCTGCTGTGCGACGAGATGTATCGCGGGCTGGAGCGCGACCCGGCCGGCCGCCTGCCCTCGGCCGTCGACCGCACCGACCGCGCCATCGTCCTGTCGGGCCTGTCCAAAACCCACGGCTTGCCGGGACTGCGAACCGGTTGGCTGGTCATCCGCGACCCCGCCCTGCGGGCCGAGATCGTCAACTGGAAGCATTACACCACCATCTGCGCCGCCGCGCCCAGCGAGGCCCTGGCGACGATGGCCTTGCGCAGTCATGCGCGGCTGGCCGAACGCAACCGGCAGATCATCGCCCACAACCTGGCGACGGCCGAGGCGTTCTTCGGCCGTTGGCCGGGGATGTTCGAATGGCGGCCGCCGCGGGCCGGGTCGGTGGCGCTGGTCGGGCTGGACGCGCCCTCGGCCACCGCCTATTGCCACGCGCTGGCTCGCGACGCCGGGGTGTTGCTCCTGCCGGGGCCGTGCCTGGGGGCCGACGACCATAGCGTGCGCTTCGGCTTCGGCCGCCTGGGGTTCGACGCCGCTCTGGCCGCCTGTGAGCGCCATCTGGAATCGGAGGCGGACAGACGATGAGCCAACTCGACTTCGGCAATGGCGACGAATTGCGAGCCTGGCTGGAGCGCGCGGGCATTGACCTGTCGCTCTGGGGGCGGGGGAGCGCCAAGCAGGTGGCCGACTTGTGGGCGGAGTACCGCGACGGAGAGTCCCGCTTTATGAGCGACCCGCCCTCGCGCGTGGTAGAGGTGGTTCAGGTCAATATCCGGCGCGGCGATGATGTGCTGATCGAGGTGGAGCAGGAGTTCAAGGATGGCCGCCGCCGCATCCGCACGCGACCGCCGGCCGAAAAGCTGAAGCGGGGCGAAACCCCCCATGACGCGGCCGTCCGTTGCCTGCAGGAGGAGCTGGGGCTGGCCGAGGACGAGGTATTCCTGTTGCGAGAGGAAACGGAGGCCGAGGAGGACATCGTCTCGACGTCCTACCCCGGTTTGCCGACCCATTACCTGCTCCATATCTTCGAGGCCACGACCGACGCGCTGCCGGATGAGGATTTCTATCGCCGCAACATCCCCGGCGAGCCGATCCATCGCCACCTGTGGGGGTGGCGGCCGAACACAGCGACGAGCGAAGTGGGCAAGGCAGCGGCGAATGGGGGAAGTTCTGCCAATCGGTGATGATTTCGCCACTGCCTCTCCCCTACTCCTGTACCCCTGTACTGCATTGATTTGTTTACCCGCAATATACCTCGCGCGGTAGAATACGGACATGCAACCCCGATATAACCTGTGGCTGGAAGTCGACGGCGAGGTCACCCTCTCGCTCTGGCGGGCAGAACTCCTGCGCGCCGTGGCCGTTACCGGCTCCATCAGTGCCGCGGCCGTGCAACTCGGGGTTCCCTATCGCACCGCCTGGCAGAAGATCCACGAGATGGAGACCCGGCTGGGCTGCAAGCTGGTGGAGACGCAGACCGGCGGCCGCCACGGGGGCGGGGCGCGCCTGACCCCCATCGCCGAGGAGTATCTCGACCGCTTCACGCGCTTCGCCGCCGATATGGAACGCTTCGTGGCCGACGCCTTCGAGGCCAATTTCGACCCCTCCTGATCCCCGCTTTTTTGCTGCCGCCCCCGGATTGGTTATACTTTCGCCATCCGTTATGAAAACTCATCATAACGGCTGAAACTGCCGGGAGGCTTCACATGCGTAAATTGGGTTTGCTCAGTTTGACTATCGTTTTATTGATGCTGCTTGCGGCCTGTGGCGGCGGCGAGCCGCAAGTGCTGCGACTGGCGACGACGACCAGCACGGCCGATTCCGGCCTGCTCGACGCCATCCTGCCCGGGTTCGAGAAGGCGAATAACGCCCGCGTAGACGTGGTGGCCGTGGGCACGGGGCAAGCCATCGCCCTGGGCGAGGCGGGCGACGCCGACGTCATCCTCGTCCATGCCCGCGCGAGAGAGGATACCTTTGTCGAGGCGGGCCACGGCATCAACCGCCGCGACGTGATGTACAACGATTTCATCCTCGTCGGCCCGACGGACGATCCGGCGGGGGTGAGCGGCATGACCACGGCCGCCGAAGCGCTGGCGGCCATCGCCGCGGCCGGGGCGCCCTTCGCCTCGCGCGGCGACGACAGCGGCACCCACACCAAGGAGTTGAGCTTGTGGAAGGGCGCGGGCATCACCCCCGACCCGGCTTCGGGCTGGTACAACTCGCTGGGCCAGGGCATGGGCGATACCCTGACGTTCGCCAACGAAGCCGGGGCCTACACGCTGACCGACCGCGGCACCTTCCTGTCCATGCGCGACAACCTGCCCAATCTCAGCGTGATGGTCGGCGGCCAGACCATCGCCGAAAACGCCGACCCGGCCATGCTCAACCCCTACGGCGTCATCCCGGTCAATCCGGCCAAGTCGGACGCCATCAACGGGGAGTTGGCCGAGAAATTCGCCCAATGGCTCACTTCGGCCGATGTTCAGAAGCAGATCGGCGAGTTCGGCGTCGAGAAGTTCGGCCAGCCTCTCTTCTATCCCGACGCGAAATAGGCGAGCGGGAGCAGGGGCGAGAGAGGGCGGAGGCGAGACCTCCGTCCCCTCATTGACTTGATCGACTGATGGAAACGCTGCTGGATGCGCTGCGCGAGGCCCTGCGCCTGCTGACCGGGTTCGACCCGGCGCTGGTCGAGGTCGTCGGCATGACCCTGCGGGTGACGGGCGGGGCGCTGGTGCTGGCGACTCTCATCGGCCTGCCGCTGGGGGCGCTGCTGGGGCTGCGCGACAAAATCCCCGCCGGTGGCTGCCTGATGCCCGTCATCTACACCGGCATGGGCTTGCCGCCGGTCGTCGTGGGTCTCTTTGTCTACCTGATGCTCTCCAATCAGGGGCCGTTCGGCTCGCTCCGGTGGCTCTTCACGCCGCGGGCGATGATCGTCGCCCAGACCATCATCGCCCTGCCGCTCATCGTGGGGCTGACGCTGACCGCCTTGCGCGGCATCGACCCGACGGTCAAGCTCCAGATGCGCTCGCTGGGGGCCACGCGATGGCAACTGGCCTGGACGCTGATGCTGGAGGCGCGGCTGGGGGTGCTGGCGGCCATCATCGCCGCGTTTGGCGGCATCATCTCCGAGGTCGGCGCGGTCATGCTGGTCGGCGGCAATATCGAGGGGCAAACCCGCGTGCTGACGACGGCCATCGTGCTGGAGACGCGCCGCGGCAACTTCGCCCTGGCTCTGGCGCTGGGCATCCTGCTGCTGGCGCTGGCTTTCGCCGCCAACTATCTGTTCCATAAATTGAGTGATGAGTAGGATGTCGAATATTTACGAATTTATCAAGCGAAGAGGGCGAGGCAGCGGCGAATGAGGGCGGTTCTGCAAAAGGGGGATGATTTCGCCACTGCCTCGCCCCTACCCCTGCGCATTCATTTGTTCGCTTGCCACATCCAACCGAAAACAGATGATCTGCGAATTATGTTGACATAATGAACGATCCTTCGACCCCCATCTACCACCTGACCGATCTGCAGCAGGCCTACAACGGCCGCCGCGTGCTGGCCGTCGACCGGCTCGACATCGGCCGGGGCGAGCTGCTGGCGCTGGTCGGGCCGAGCGGGGCGGGCAAGAGCACGTTGCTGCGGCTGCTCAACTTTCTGGAGCGGCCGACCGGCGGCAGGCTGGAATTCGACGGCGTGGCGGCCGACGATCGCCTGCCGCTGGAGCAACGTCGCCGGGTGACGACCGTCTTCCAGAGGCCGGCGCTGCTCAAGCGCAGCGTGGCGGACAATATCGGCTACGGGCTGCGGCTGCGCGGAGCCAAATTGGACGCGGCCGACCTGGCCCGCTGGCTCGAGCGGCTGGGGTTGACCCATCTGGAGCGACAGGCGGCCCCGCGGCTCTCGGCCGGGGAGCAACAGCGCGTCGCCCTGGCCCGGGCGCTGGTGCTGCGGCCCGACGTCCTGCTGCTGGACGAGCCGACGGCCAATCTCGACCCCTACAACATCGGCCTGATCGAGCGAATCGTGGCCGACGCCCGCCAGGGGGACGATCGGGCGGCCGCGGGGATGAGCGTCGTCTGGGTGACCCACGACATTTTCCAGGCGCGGCGCGTGGCCGACCGGGTGGCCTTTCTGCTGGACGGCCGCCTGATCGAGGTATCCGCGGCAGAGCGATTCTTCACCCAACCGGCCACGGCGCAGGCGGCCGCCTTTCTGCGCGGGGAACTGGTTTACGGCTGACCCTTCTGGCACAGGGGATTCCAAACTGTTAAAATGAAGCGTTATGCTGCAACACCACGAACTCTCGGCCGCCGTCCGCGCGGCCATCGGCGCCGCCCAGGAAGCGGGGGCGCTGCCCGCCTTTGACATTCCCGACATTCTCGTCGAGCGGCCGCGCGAGGCGACTTTCGGCGACTACAGCACGGCCGTCGCCCTGCAACTGGCCCGCCCGGCGCGAATGGCCCCGTTGGCCATCGCCGAGGTCGTCGCCGCCCATCTGCAACTCCCCGCCTATGTGGGCGAGGTCAACGTCGTCAAGCCGGGCTTCATCAACTTCAGTCTGTCGGCCGACTGGCTGCAAACCTTCCCCGACCGCATCCTGGCCGCCGACAGCGACTATGGCCGCGTCGACGTGGGGCAGGGCCGCAAGGCGCAGGTGGAATGCGTCAGCGCCAACCCCACCGGGCCGATCACCCTCGGCCGCACGCGGGGCGGCGTCATTGGCGACACGCTCCATCGCGTGCTGGAGGCCGCCGGCTATGACGTGACCCTCGAATATTACTACAACGACGCCGGGCGGCAGATCACCCTGCTGGGCGAATCGGTCAAGGTTCGCTACCTGCAGGAACTGGGGCAGGCGGCCGAACTGGCCGAGGATCATTATCAGGGCGACTATATCATCGAGCTGGCCCGGGAGCTGATCGCCATCCACGGCGACGCGCTGGCCGAGATGCCCGGCGACACCTTCGGTGAGTACGCCCGCGGCCGTATCGCCCAACAGCAGAAGGACACACTGGCCCGCATCGGTATCGTGTTCGACGTCTACTTCCGCGAGCAGAGCCTCTACGAGACGGGTGCGGTGTGGCAGACGCTGGAGCTTCTGCGCGAGAAGGGCTACATCTACGAGCAGGACGGCGCGCAATGGTTCCGCACGACTGAATTCGGCGACGACAAGGACCGCGTGGTCGTCAAGGCCGGCGGCGAGCCGACCTACCGGCTGCCCGACATCGCCTATCATTGGGACAAGGCCCAGCGCGGCTTCGACCTGGTCGTCGATATCTTCGGCCCCGACCACCACGCCACCGCGCCGCAGGTGCTGATGGGCGTGCGCGCCCTGGGCTACGATTCGCGCTTCGTCCATACGTTGCTGCACCAGATCGTCAACCTCGTGCGCGGCGGCCGTCCGGTCAAGATGAGCACCCGCCGCGGCCTGTTTGTCACCCTCGACGAACTGGTGGATGAAGTCGGCGCGGACCCCATTCGCTACTTCATGATCTCGCGCTCGGCCAACACCCCGGTCGATTTCGACCTTGACCTGGCCGTGGAGCAGTCCGACAAAAACCCGGTCTATTACATCCAGAACGCCCACGTGCGCTGCGCGGGCATCTTCCGCAAGTGGGCCGAGGCCGGCCTGCCGGAGGACGCCGACGCCGCGGCCGATCTGAGCCTGCTGACCCACGAGCGCGAGTTGGCCTTTCTGGGCAAGACGCTGGAACTGGGCGACGTGCTGGAGATGGTGGCCACGACCTATGAGCCGCACCGGCTGGCGTTCTATGCCCGTGACCTGGCGGCGCTGTTCCACCGGACGTATGAGGAGTGCCGCGTGCTCCATTCCGACGTGCCCGAGCCGCTGCGTCTGGCCCGTCTGCGCTTCTATCGGTCGGCCAAGGCCGTCCTGGCTCAGGTGCTCGATCTGATGGGCATGAGCGCGCCGGATGTGATGTAGGGCGGCCGACGGAACCAGACAGCATGAGGAGAGACCATGAGCGATAGCGGCCCCGGAGGCAACGGCGCGAACGATCTTGCCGCGGGCACCACGTTCACCAACAAATCCAACTACTCCATTGTCGTCTATGACGCCCAGTCGATCCGCTCGTTCGACTGCCAGAATGTGGAGGAGTTGCTGGCGCAGGCCGACCCGGCGTGCGTCAACTGGGTGACGGTGCGCGATGTGCATGACGAGGTCGAACTGAACCGGCTGCTGAGATTTTTCGACATCACCACCGACCTGCTGCCGGCGCTGCTCGACGAGGTGCAGACGGAGTTTGATGTCGAATATGACGACTGCCTCTACCTGGAGTACATGCTGCCCTTTTTGGATGAGAAGCAGGGCCATCTGATCCAGAGCCGCGGCTCATTCATCCTGACGACCCAGACCCTCATCGTCTATGAGCACCAGTTGCACGGCCTTTTCTCCCGCACGCGCCGCCGCGCCCTCAACAAGCTGACCCATATCATGGAGCATGGCCCCGATTATCTGCTCTACCTGCTGATCCGGGGGGTCATCGTGGAACATTTCCAGCGCGGCTTCAAGCATCTGGCCGGCGAGCTGGAGGAGTTGGAAGACCGGGTGCTGGTGGGCGGCGGCCGCGATGACGTCTATCGCACCATCCTCGTCGCCCGCGAGCGCATCAAGCCCTGGAACGATCCCTTGCTGGAGATGGAGAACTTCCTGGAGTATGTGGAAGACGCCGAATCGAAATTCATCACCGAGAAGGCGGGCAAATATTTCACCAAGTCGCTGTTGCGCGAGATCGAGATGCTGCTGGGCAACCACGACCGGCTGCGGATCATGCTGAAGGAAGTCATGGATCTGCACATGGGCAATGTGGAGCGCAACACCAGCCGCGTCAACCAGTTGCTGACCGTTATCGCCACCATCTTCCTGCCCATCACCTTCATCGCCAGCATCTACGGCATGAACTTCGAATACATGCCCGAGCTGGAGCAACCGTGGGGCTATCCGGCGGTGCTGCTGCTGATGCTGGGCGTGGCCCTCAGCCTGATCGCCTTCATGAAGCGGCGCAAGTGGTTCTGATCGACCCGCATCGCGCCCGTCCATTCCCATAAAAAAAGGGCGACCGATCGGCCGCCCTTTTCCTCAGATAGATGTTCTATCGTTTGTCGTCAGCCCGTCATCGTGGGCTTTTGATGACGTAGCGCAAGATCTCCTGGCCCGCGGCGTTGCGGATGATCAGCTGGGAGGACATCCCTGGAATCTCATAGGTCACCGCGGCGCGCAAGGCGTTGAAATAGGCCCCTTCCTGCTCCATCACGCCCGCCGGAGTGGGGCAAAGCATGTTGGTCTGGTTCATCTCGCTGATGGTGATCTGCCCGTTGTTGGCCGTGTAGCGGCCGCTGTAGTTGTTGCAGCCGCCAAAGCCGTTCAGCGTGCCGTCCTCGTTGAAGGTGATGGTGATGTTCGAACCGGTCAGGATCGGCGCGCCGTTCAGCGAGTCCAGGCTGAACGTCTGGTTGGCCAGCGGGTTCGTCGGCGGGGCCTGGGTGACGAGCACGGATTGGTCGCGCGAGGTCGATTGGCCGCTGACCGTGCTGGCCACCAGCTGATAGGTGTAGTTGCCGGGGTAGGACAGGCAATCCTGGGCCGAGCCGGTGGCGGCGGCGTTGTCCAGCACCAGCACGTTGTTGCGCAACAGCCGCACCAGCCAGGTCGCGCCGCTCGTGCTCCAGTTGATCTGCACGCACTGGCCGGTCTGAATCTGGGAGGGGGTGATGATGAACGAGTCGATGATCGGCAGGCTCGGCGGCGCGGTGGGTGCGGGCGTGGCGGTGGCCGGGCTGACGACGCTGACGTACTTGAGCGCCTGGCTGGTGCCGCCGGGGCCGGTGGCTTGCAGCTTGTATTCGATGGTCGTCGGCTGGCCGCCGGTGCAGTCCTGGGTGTTGCCGCGCGAGGGGGCGTTGTCCCAAATCACGCGGAACTGGTTGCTGATGGTGACCCGGTTGACGCTGCCCTGGACGTCCCATTGCAGCTGGACGCATTGGCCGGCCGTCACCTGCGACGGCGAGGCGGCGAACTGGGCGATGTTGGGGGCGTTGACGTTTGGCCGCACGGTGATGGCGATCTGCCGCTCCTCGACCGTGCCGTTGGGGTTCAGCACGCGCAAGAAGTAGGTGGTAGTCGTCGCCGGGCAGGCCACGCGATTGCCGACCGGCTGGACCTGATTGTTCTGCCAGGCCTCGCCCTGGGCGTAGAAGTAGACGGCCGTCGCGTTCTGCACGTTCCAGGCGAAGGTGACGCACTCGCCCTGGAGGACGTCGGTGCGATTGACGCTGAACTGGATGCTGGGCGACGGTGTCTGGGTTGGAGCGGGGGTGGCCGTCGGCGGGGCGGGCACGGTGATGCCGACCCAGATGCGGTCGCCGAACGGCTGATCCCGGTCGTCGGCCATCTGCCAGACGCCCTGATAGACGCCGGGGGCCAGCGGGGCCACCAGATTGACGAACATATCGTATTGGCCGCCGGCTGGCACGAAGCCCTGCACGGCCGTCGGCTGGCCGCCCATGCTCGCGCCGGGCACGTTGCCGCTGACGAAGACCAGCCGGTAGGCGGTCGTCCAGGCGCACGTGCCGCTGTTCTGGATGCGCCAGCCCTTGCTGAACGACTGGCCGGGGCTGATGGGCGGCGGCGACTGCATGTTGTTGTCTTGCAGGTTCAGGTCGGCCACGAAACGCATGCCGTTGACGCATGCCGTTGACGTGGGCGGGGGGATCGGAGTCTCGCCGGCGGTCGACGTGGCCGTCGGGGCGGGCGGGGTCATGATGCCGCCCGGACCGGCGTTCAGGTGTTGCTGCGCCAGTTGGGCGATGCGCCCCTCGTTTTGCAGCTGGGTCAGGGCGGCGTTGATCTCGTTGCGCAAGGAATCGGCCCCGGCGCGCATGGCGATGGCGTAGCGCTGCGGGTTGATCCCGCCGCCCACTACGCGCACTCCGCCCTGGGGCACGGAGGCATCGGCTACCTGCCGGTCGAGGATGACCAGGTCCAGCCGCTGCTCACGCAGGTCGCGGACGGCCGCGTCGACCGTCTCATAGACGAACAGATTGCCGGGCTGGGTGATGCCGGTGTTGACCAGATCGCGCTGCAGCCAGGTTTCGTACACGCTGCCGCGCTGCACGCCGATGCGATGGCCGGCCATCTCCGACAGCGTCTGGATCGACGCGATCGACGAATCGGCGCGGGCCAGGATGCCTTCTTCGCCGATCCAGTAGATATTGCTGAAATCGACCACCGCCTCGCGCTCGTTTGTGACGGTGATGGCGGCGATGGCGACGTCGACCTGGCCGGACTCCAGCGCGGAGAACAGGCTGTCGAAGGCCATGTCGCGAACTTCGGCCCCCACGCCCAGACGGTCGGCGATGCTCCGGATGACGGCCATATCAAAGCCGTCGGGCTGGAACTGGGCATTGCGGAAGGCGAAGGGCGGATAGTCGAGCGACGTGCCGACGATCATCCGGCCGGCCGTGCGGACGCGGCTCCAGGAACTATCGGACGATTCGGCGGTCGGGGCCGGACCGATGATGGAGCCGCCGCCACCCCGGAACAGGAAGAAGTAGAGCAGCAGGCCGGTGATGACCGCGGCGGCGGCGATGAGCAGCAGCAGCAGCCAGTTCAGGCCGGATTGACCGGAGGCCGGCGAATCGTCATCGGCCAAATAGGTTCGTTCGGGTGGAGCAGGATCATACATACGGGTATCCGCGTCGAAAACAGAATCGCTCAACTCATATTCAGGTTGCGTGTCATCGAGGTCGTTCGCCATCTTAACCTCCTTGTGCTGCCGATATTATGTCATGCTCCGGCGCAATTTACAAACGCGCCTTCCGGCGGGGCTGATTTCGACGCAGCGGCCGCCGCCCGTCAACGCACGACGGTGGCGAGAGCTTGTTGCGAGACCGCTTGTCCCTGGGCATTTCTCGCCTCGACCCGGTAGACATAGGCCCCTTCAACACTGAGGCAGTCGGTCACGGTGCCGCTGAAAACGGCGAAATCCAGCACCAGCGCGTCGTTGCGCCACAATTGCACGCGGTTGGCGTTGCCGCTGACGGTCCAGGAGACGGTCAGGCAGTTGCCGACAAAGATGCGGTCGGGAAAGATGGTCAGGCTGTTGATGACCGGCAATTGGCCGGGCGAGGCGGTCGGCGTGGGTTGGCCCGGCACAGGCGTCGCGGCCACCACAGTGAGATTTTCCAGCGAGCGGGACGTGCCGCCGGGGCCGATGGCTTCGATGGCATAGGTGACTTCGCCGACGTCGGGGCAATCGCGTGAGGTGCCGGTGAGGGGCGCGCCGTTCCACAAGGTCGTGTCGTTGCGCGTCACCCGGATGTTGGTGACTTCGCCGCTGACGCGCCAGCGCACATCGACGCAACGCCCGGCGACGATCTGCTGGTTGGGCGTGACGGTGAAGGAACTGATGAACGGCGTGTCCGGCGCGGCGGTCACGTCGATGCGGATGCTGCGAATATCGACCGTGCCGCCGGGCATCACCGCGCGCAGATCGTAGAACATCGTCACCGGCGGGCATTCCGTCTGCTCGCCCGACGCCGCGACGCGGTGCTGCTCCCAGGACTGGCCCTGGGCATTGAAATGGACCGATTCGACGTTGGTCACATCCCAGCTGAACCGGACGCATTCACCGGCGCGGATGGCCGTCCGGTCGGCGCTGAAGCGGATGTCGGCCGAGGGCGCGGCGGTGGGTGGCGGGGTGGGCGTCGGCTGGGTGGGCACGGTGATGCCTACCCAAAGGCGGTCGCCAAACAGCAAGCCGTTGGGGGCGCGCATCGACCAGAAGCCCTGGTAGACGCCGGGCAGCAGCGGGGAGACGAGATCGACGGTGATGTCGTGCGTCTCGCCCGGCAAGACCAGCCCCTGAATGGCCGTGGCTGTCCCGCCCATCCCGGCCTGGGGGACATTGCCGCCGACGGGAGTCAGCAGGTAGCCGCTGTTCCAGGTGCAGGTGCCGCTGTTCTGGATGCGCCAGGATTTCTGGAAGGGCGTGCCGGGGCTGACCGGCGGTGGCGAGCGCATGCCGTCGTCGTCGAGCGACAGGTGGGCGATGAGGGTCATGGCGTCGATGCAATCGGAGGTGAAGCGCGCAGTGTCCTCAAGCGGTTCGGGCGTCGTCCCGGCCGGAGGCAGCGGCTGAATTTCGGTCCGGTCGAGGTTGAGATAGCGCTCGGCCAGACCGGCCAACTCGCCCTCGGTCTGTAGCTCAAACAGGGCTTCGTTGATGGGCGACAACAGGTTGGAGCCGCGGGGGATGGCCACGGCGAATCGCTGGCGGTTCAGCCCTCGCCCGACGATGGCCAGCGTGCCGTCCTGGGCGGCGACCTCCAGCGGCAGGCTGTCGGCGATGACGACGTCGATGAAACCGGCGCGCAGGTCTTCGATGGCCTGGGCGTTGTCGGTGTAGATCAGCAGGTTGTCGGCGGGCAGGATGCCCGCGTCCACGGCCGATTCCTCCAGCCAGGACTGGTAGACGGTGCCGGCCTGGGCAGCCACGCGATAGGCGGCCAGGTCATTGAGGCCCGCGATGGCGATGCCTGAATCGGCGCGAGCCAGGGCCGCCCCGTCGCTGACGAAGTAGAGGTCGGAGAAGTCCATTTGCTCCCGCCGACCGTCGGTGATGGAGATGGCGGCGATGGCGGCGTCGATTTGCCCGACCTGCAACGCCCCGCCGAGGCCGTCGAAGGCCATGTCCTTGAATTCGACCGGGACGCCCAGCCGCTCGCCCAACAGACGGGCCAGGGCGATGTCGTAGCCGTCCAGTTCGAAGGCATCGTTGTAGAAGGCGAACGGGGGATAATCGGCCGAGACGCCGACGATGAGGCGGCCGCGTTCCCGGACGGCGGCCCAGGCGCCGGTCGCGCCCCCGGTGGGTGCGGGAGGCGCGTTAGTGGGCGTGAGGATGGGGTCTATCGCCGTCGGGGCCGTCGCGCCGGTGGTGGGACGGCCGTCAACCGTTGCCGCGGGCGGCTGCGCGCCCCCCTGACGGCAGGAAACGAGGGCCAGCACGACGAGCGTGGCCAGCAGCCGGAGGAGGCGATGCCGCACGGCGATAGTCCCCATGATAGTGAAAAAACTATTTATCGGCCGACCGGGCGTCGTCGAGAGCGTCTTCGGCTTCCTCGGCTCGTTCCTCGGCTTCCTTGACGCGCTCTTCCATCTCCTCGCGCTCTTCTTCCAGGTATTCCTCGATGCTGCCTTCGACAACCTTGTCGGACAGCATGCGATAGCCGAAGTAGATGGGCACGATCTGGTACAGGGCGAACCATACTGCCAGGCCGAAGACCACCCATTTGATCAGGCTGAGGTTGGCGTTAATCTGGTTGCGGGCGGCCGTCAGCGAGCCGGTGATCTGATTGAGCAGGGCGATGTACTGATCGAGCAAGGGGATGAACTGCCCGACAGTCATATTGATCCCGTCGATATTACCGGAGAGTGCGTCGATATTGTCGGCGATATTGCCGAGGTTGGTCACGGTGGTGTTGAGGTTGGTCTCCATCGCGCGCAGCTGGTCGGGCAGGGGGATCAGGCTCTCGCCGACAGAGGTGATGGCGCTGTCGAACGGCTCCTGCGGTTCATAGTTGATCCCCAGATCGAAATTGAGCGGCACGCTGATGAGGCCGACATCGATGGTGCGATTGACCTGCAGATTGCTGAGCTGGGTGAGGGCCGTGTCGATCGTGGCGGCTACGCCGGCCAGATTGGGAAACGCGGCATTGACCGCCTCGATGCTGCCGGGCACGGTGTCGGTGGCCATGGTCGTCACCTGGCCCATCAGGGGCTGGGTGTCGTGCAGGGTGATGGCCATGTTGCGGGTGGCCTCGGACACGGTCGCCAGGGTGTCGCCGGTCTGACCGAGCGTCATTTTGACGTTTTCCAGGCTGGCGGTGGTGGTGTTGACGGTCTGGTCAAGCAGGTCTACCGTGGCGTTGAGGCCCGAACCCAGCGCGTCAACCGCCTGGCCGCCGAAATAGGCGATGGCGACGGAGAGGAACAGGCCGACGATGCCGACGATGATGATAAGAAAACCGATGATGCGACGGAAAATGGACATATCTTCTTCCTCTGATTTCTTCCAAAAATTACCCTTGCGGGCGATTGCCGGATATGAAGTGAGCAACCGTGGCCGGGTGGCCAAAAAACGCGCGCCGTCTCGATGGGGCGGCGCGCGTTTTGATCGGCTTGTCGTTTAGCGACGTTCGCGAAGCAGGTCGCGAATCTCGGTCAGCAGCGTTTCCTCGGCCGTCGGCCCCGCGGCCGCGGCCTCTTTCTTCTTGCTCACCCGGTTGATCGAGCGGACGATCAGGAACAGGATTAGGGCGATGATCAGGAAGTTGATGATGGCTTGAATGAAATTCCCGTAGGTGATGCTGGCGTCGCCGACCGTGACGGCCAGGCTGGTGAAGTCGACCCCGCCAAGAATGACGCCGACGATGGGCATCACGATGTCATTGACGAGGGAGTTGACGATGGCCGTGAACGCGGCCCCGATGATGACGGCGACGGCCAGATCGATCACGTTGCCGCGGGTGATAAACTCTTTGAACTCTTGAATCATAACTGTTCCTCTGAAGTTTTGTTTTCAGCTTGCCGGGTTTCCGAGTCTAATCGTGTGAGGCGTCGCTTTTCTTGGCCGGTTTTTTCTTGGGCGTCGATTTCGTCGCGGTTTTCTTGGGCGCGCTGGCCTTCTTGTTGGCCGTCCCGTCTGTCTTGACGGTCTTCTTTTTGGCCGCGGGTTTGGGCTGTTGGCCGGCGGCCATCAGTCCGAGCGTCTGCTGCAGGCCCATGATGGCCTCATCCTCGCTGACGCCCATCTGGTCGGACAGGCGACTGGAAACGCCGCTGGAGCGGATGAAATCGGGGTCGGCCAGGGCGTTGATGTCGACGCCGCCACCGCTGCGGTTTTTGGCCGCGGAGGAGGTCAGCAGGCCGATAGCGCCCATGATGAGCATATTGGCCATTTGTTCGGAGATGCCCAGCTTTTCGGCCAGCGGAGCGGCGAAGGGCAGGGACATGCCGCCGCCACCGCCACCACCGCCACCCATGAGGCCGCCGAGCAACGCGCCCAGGCCGCCGGCGGCCGCGCCGCCACCGCCACCGCCACCGCCCAGCAGGCTGCCGAGCAGTCCGCCCATGCCGCCGGCTTGCTGGCCACCGCCACCGCCGCCCATGAGACCGCCGAGCAAGTCGGCCATGTCGCCCGCGCCGCCGGCTTGCTGGCCGCCACCGCCGCCGCCCATGAGACCGCCAAGCAGGTCGGCCATATCGCCCGCGCCGCCGGCCTGCTGGCCGCC
>CAZZJN010000049.1:0-19551 GCA_964654505.1 uncultured Ardenticatenaceae bacterium
CGCGGCCGCGCGTCCGCGCCCGATCGGACTTGTAGAACCGTTCGAACACCCGCGGCAGATCGCCTTTGGCGATGCCCACTCCGGTGTCGCGCACCTCGATCACCACTTCTTCCGCGGCGGCCGACTTCCCTTTTCCCTCAGCCGGCGCGGCGGTGACGAGCACGCGGCCGCCGGACGGGGTGAACTTGATGGCGTTATGCAGCAGATTGGCCACGACCTGGCGCACGCGCTCGCCGTCGACCAGGACGCGCGGCAGGTCGGGCGGCAGGTCAACAGCCAGCGCCAGCCCGTTCGCTTCGGCCTGCGGCCGCAACCGCTCCACCGGCCCGTCGATGAGATCGACCACGGCCGTCGGAGCCAGCCGCAGCCGGATTTGGCCCGATTCGATCTGCGACAACTCGGTCAACTCCTCCACCATCTGGGTCATGGTGTTGACCTCATTCTCGGCTTGCCGCAGAAAGCGTTCGGCCGCGGGCGGGTCGTTTATCGCGCCGTCCTCCAGCGTCTCGACCACCGCCCGCAGCGAGGCCAGCGGCGAGCGCAATTCGTGCGACAGATTGCTGACGAAGTCGCGGCGCATCACCTGGAGCCGCCGCACCTGGGTCAGGTCCTGGATGATGATCACATAGCCGCTGGCCTCGTCGCCCTGATACGGCGTGACCACCGCCTGCAAAAAGAGGTCCGGGCTGATCTCGACCGCCTCGACCTGCTCGGTGCGCTCGTCGCGGCCGCGCTGCCACAACTCGATGAGGGCGTGATGGCGCACCACGGCGGCGAACGACCGGCCCAGCGCGTCGCGCTCCGTCGTGCCCAACAGGCGGCGGGCGGCGGGATTGACGAACAGGACGTGGCCCATGTGGTCGGTGATGAGGACGCCGTCGGCCATGTGATCGAGGACGGTGGCGAACCGGCGGTAATCCTGGGAGAGGCTGTCGATCCGATCGCGCTGGTGCTCGGTCATCTCGCCAAAGGCGCGGATGAGATCGCCTGTTTCATCCCGTCGCTGGGTGAGGACGCGGGCCGAATCATCCCCGGCGGCGATACGTTTGGCGACCTCGGTCATATTTCGCAACGGCCGCGTCGTCCGTTCGGCAATGGCCCAGGACAGCAGCAGGACGGCCCCCACCGACAGGCCCGCGATGACCAGAATGGTGTTGAGGACGCAATCGGCGTCGGCCGCACAACCGGAACGGGACAGGAGCAGAGCGGCGCCCATAGCCGCCAGCGTGACGGTCAGGAAAGGGATGGCGATACGCCAGAATACCTTGGGCAACAAGCGTATCTCTCCTCGTCAGCCATCAAAGCGATAGCCGATGCCGCGAACGGTGACGATGCGGGTCGCCGCCGCCGGGTCGGGTTCGACCTTCTCGCGCAGCCAGCGAACGTGGACATCGACCGTGCGACTGTTGCCGTCGAACGTCCAGCCCCAGACACGCTCCAGAATCAGATCGCGCGACAGGGCGATGCCCACGTTGCGAGCCAGGAAGAGAAGCAGGTCAAACTCCTTCGGCTTCAGGCGAACCGGCGCGCCCGCCAGACGCACCTCGCGCCGGGTCTGGTCGATCTCCAGATCGCCGAAAGCCAGCGTCTCGGTCCGCATCGCATCGTCACGAGCGGCGGTTCCCTCTTGCTGCGCGGCCGCCAGGTCCTCGCGGATCAACTCAACCCGTCGCAGGAGCGCCTTTACGCGAGCCATCAACTCGCGCATGCTGAACGGCTTGATCAGATAGTCGTCGGCCCCCATCTCCAGACCCACGACGCGGTCGACTTCCTCGGTGCGCGCCGTCAGCATCAGGATAGGCAGGTTCGTCTCCTTGCGCAGGATGCGACAAACCTCGAAGCCGTCGATGCCCGGCAGCATCACGTCGAGCACCATCAGGTCCGGCTGCTCGCGGCGGGCCGTGTCCAGCGCCTTGTAGCCGTCATCGGCGGTATGCACTTCATAGCCCTGATGGCGCAGGTTATACTCGACTGTCTCGCGCAGGGTGACGTCGTCTTCAACCAGTAATATTCGGGATGGCATAGGGGCATTGTAGCAACGGTGCGCCAGGTAATAAAGCGATCGGAGGGTAAGTTATCGCTCCCCGATCATCCTGGATCCTTTGGTTGGTTCACTCCCTCGCCGGAGCTGCGCCTTCCCCCTCTTGTGCAATCCCCTTCTTGGGCCTACACTACGCGCCTATTGCAAAAGAGGTAGCACCACCATGCCCATGACCAAAGCACAACAAGCCACGTCGGCCGCCAACGACATGAGCGATGACATCCATCTGCTGGGCGACATCCTGGGCCATGTGATCCGGCGGCAGGCGGGCATCGAGATATTCGAGCTGGAGGAGCGCATCCGCGCCCTGTCCAAGGCGCGCCGGCTGGAGGACGACCCCGGCATCGACACGCGACTGGCCTACGTCGTCGGCCGCCTGGACCCCGACGAGGCCGAGCTGGTGGCCCGCAGCTTCACCACCTATTTCGAGCTGGTCAATCTGGCTGAAGAGGAGCAGCGCGTGCGCGTGTTGCGCGAGCGCGAGCGCGAGGCCCATCCCCAGCCGACGGCCGAATCGGTGGCCGCGGCCGTGGCCGACCTGTGGAAGGCGGGCGTGGATGAGTTCGAGATGCGCCGCCTGCTCAACCGACTCCACATCGAGCTGGTCTTCACCGCCCACCCGACCCAGGCCAAACGCCGCACCGTCCTGACCAAGCTGCGCCGCATCGCCGCCGCGCTGACCGACCTCGACGAGCGCGACCTGTTGCCGACCGAGCGACAGGCGCTCATCGAGCAGATCACGGCCGAGGTGACCCTGCTGTGGGTGACCGACCGCAGCCGCACCTCGCGTCCCACCGTGACCGACGAGGTGCGCACCGGCCTGTTCTACTTCGACACCACCTTGTGGGATGTCGTGCCCGCCATCTACCGCGACATGGCCGCCGCGCTGGCCCGCTATTACCCCAACCTGCGGCCGCCCGAACGCTTCCTGACCTTCGCCTCGTGGATCGGCGGCGACCGCGACGGCAACCCCAACGTCACCGCCGGGGTTTCGGCCGAGACGCTGCGGCTGCATCGCGGCCTGGCGCTGGAGAAGCATCGCGCCGCCGCCCGCAACCTGGATCGCTCGCTGAGCGTCTCCGACCGCCTGGCCGAGGTGCCCGAGGCGATGCATGAGGCCGTCGCCGCCCAGGGGGAGCCGGAGGGACATCTGGCCTTTCTGCGCGCCCGCTACCCCCACGAGACCTACCGCCACATGGCCGCCCAACTGGGCGTCGATCTGGCCGAGGCGTCGGCCGGGGACATGGTCGCCCGGCTGAAAGGCGAGGACCTGCCGCCCCTGCGCATGCGCCGGATGGAGAATCTGCTGGAGCCGCTGGCCCTGATGGACCGGTCGCTGCGCGAGGCGGGCATGGGCGACATCGCCCGCGCCGACCTGGAGCGCACGATTCATCAGGCGCGCAGTTTCGGGCTGCATACCGCCCGCCTCGACCTGCGGCAGTACAGCGACTACAACACGGCCGTCCTCGATGAACTGTTCGGCCGTTTGGGCTGGTTCGACGGCTTCGCGGCGCTGGACGGCGCCCGCCGCGCCGAGGTGCTGACCGACATGCTGGCCCGGCCCATCCCCGATCTGGGCGGCTTGGACGAGCTATCGGACAAGGCGGCCGAGACGCTCGACCTGTTCTGCATCGTCCGGCGGGCGGTCGATTATTACGGCCCGGAACTGTTCGGCCCCTATGTCGTCAGCATGACCCACGGCGCGGAGGACATCCTGGCCCCGCTGCTGCTGGCGCGCTGGCACGGCATCTGCCTGCGGGACGACGACGCGCCGGAGGGGATGAGCTTCGCCCCCCTGTTCGAGACGCGCGACGACCTGCGGGCCGCGCCGGACATCATGACCGCGCTGTTCGCCCATCCCGGCTACGCGCCGCACCTGGCCCGCGCCGGCCGCCGCCAGACGATCATGATCGGCTATTCCGACAGCAACAAGGACGCCGGCTATCTGGCCGCCAACTGGGAGCTATACCAGGGGCAGGACGCCCTGGCCCGCACCTGCGAGGCCCACGGGGTGATGATGACCCTGTTCCACGGCCGCGGCGGAACCATCGCCCGCGGCGGCGGCCCGGCCAATCGGGCTATCCTGGCCCAGCCGCCCGGCTCCGTGGGCGGCCGCATCCGCATCACCGAGCAGGGCGAGGTCATCGCCGACCGCTACAGCCACCCCGCCGTCGCCGCGCGCCACCTGCAGCAGGTCGTCCACGCCGTGCTGACCTCCAGCGCGCCGGAAGGCTATCGGCCGGGTGCGCGGCCCAGGCCGGAATGGGCGGCGGCCATGGACGAGCTGGCCGCCGTCTCCTATCGCGCCTATCGCGGCCTCATCTATGAGACGCCCGAACTGCTGACCTATTGGAGCCAGGCCACGCCGATGGACGAGATCAACCAGCTGCGCATCGGCTCGCGGCCGTCGCGCCGAACGGGAACGGCGACCTTCGACAGCCTGCGGGCCATCCCCTGGGGCTTCAGCTGGATGCAATGCCGCCACGTCCTGCCCGGCTGGTTCGGCGTCGGCGAGGCGCTGTCGGCGTTCGGCCGCACCCCCGCGGGGCTGGCCGGTCTGCAGGAGATGTATCGCCAATGGCCTTTCTTCCGCAATCTGCTCGACAACTCGCAAGTGTCGATGGCCCAGGCCGATATGGGCATCGCCCGGCTCTATGCGGAACTGGTGGAGGACAGTCGGGTGCGCGACCTCGTGTTCAATCGGGTGGAGGCCGCCTTCAACAGCACGCGCGAGGCCATTCTGCAAACGGTGGGGCTGCGGGAGTTGCTGGACAACGCGCCGGTGCTGCAGCGCGCCGTTCGTCGCCGCAATCCCTACATCGACCCGCTGAACTTCATCCAGGTCAGCTTGCTGCGCCGCCTGCGGGCGCTGCCCGACCCGGAAGGCGAGGCGGCCGAGCGACTGCGCGAGCCGATCTTCCTGACGATCAGCGGCATCGCCTCCGGCCTGAAGAACACCGGCTGAGGCGTGGGGCGTCCCCAAATCTCAGACGATCAGAGGCTAGTTGACATAACTAAAGCTGGCGATAGCGCAGGCGAACCGCGCCCAGCTGAATCTCGTCGCCGTCGGCCAGCTGCAGCCCGTACTCGGGAACCGGCCGATCGTTGACGAAGGTGCCGCTGGTGCTCTTTGCGTCATAGATGCGATAGCGGTTGCCCTCCAGCCGCAGAACGGCATGGTAGCGCGAGACAGTGATGTCGTCGCGGAAGGCGATCTGCGCCTGGGCGGGCGAACGGCCGATCCGCACTTCCGTGTCCCTCAGCGTCAGGTCCTGAGTCGTCTCCGTCAGAGCTTTCAGCACTTCCAGATGAGCCATCACGAAAGGCGCTTCCTGGGCCGAGTCGTTGAACAGGAAGTCCAGATCGTCATTCGTCCCGGGGTCGGCCGTCGGCTCCGACATGGGCGGGATGTCGGACGGGGTTCGCCTTCGGCTGCGGCGACGGCGAGACGAGCCGCCGGAGTTCGCCTGATTGCGCCAGACCCAGTAGCCCAAGCCGGCCAGCCCAACCAGCGCCGGCAAGCACAACAGCCACGGCCAGCCAAATCGAGGCCCTGCCGGCTGGAGCGCCTCCGGCACTTCCAGCTTCTCGCCCTGGGACACGGTGATGAAAATGGGCGCGCTGGTGGATGTGATGCCCTGATCGTCGGTGACGACGACTTCCAGCCGATTGTCGCCAAAGGTGAACGGGACGGTGGCCTTGAACGAGCCGAGGCTCGACGGCGGGATCTCCATCGCATCCACGCCGTTGACCAGCAGTTTGGCGGCCGTCACCTTGCGCTCCTGGCCGTCAAGCCAGGTTACGGTGGTCGATAGCTGCAACTCCACCGGCTTGTCGACATTGGGCAGGATGAGGCTGCGGCTCTCGCGCGGCAGCTCGATGACCACATTGGGCGCGACGGTGGAGATCTCCACCTCGGTCGTCGCCACCATATCGGGATTGTTGGTCAGGCTGACCTCCACCGGGACGAGACCGCCGACCGGTTGGGGCACGATGTAGTGGATCCACGAATGGTCGCGGAACTGGGCGATGCGCGCCCAGACGGACGCCACGCCCTCCGGGTCGGCCAATTCGGCGGCCACGCCACGCGAGCCGGTCGACAGATCGCGCATATAGGTTCGACCCAGCTCCAGCCCCGCGCCGAGGGCGGGATCTTCCAGGTGTAAGGTGTGAACGGGGATGCCCGCGTCCGCGGCCCGCCGGATCACATCCTCGGGCTGGGCCTGGGATGTGCCGGGGTCGGTCCCGTCGCCAATGAGGACGATGGAGGCGGCCATGTTCGGATTGGGCTTCAACCCCTCCACACGGCCGATCATGTCGATGACGCTGTCGTAGAGCGATGTGGCCCCCTGTTCCGGGATCAGGGGGGCGGTACTGAGCAGGTTGTAGACGCCGTTGTGGAAGGCGGTCGGGGCCAGCAACTCCTGGGGGCCATTGGCGCGCACCTGATAGACGGCGACGTAGTCGAGTTGCTCCTGCATGTTGCCGGGCGAAGCGAATTGCCGGATGGCGGCGTCGATGGCCGGCATCTGGTCGCCCCCCCCACCCGCGGCGTCGATGAGAAAGACGGTCAGCGTGCCGACCGGAACCCGACTGTCGAAGACGATCTCCTCGACCGGATAGCCGTTATGGCTGATGGACAGCGGCTCGGTGGCGAAATCAATCGGATTCCCCTGGCCGTCCTCGCCAAACAGGCGAAGCTGAATGGTCGGAAAGCTGTCGGCGTTGGAATCGGTGATGAAGATTCGTCCGATCTGGTTCGTCCCTTGTGCCCGGGCGACGGCGAACACGCTGAGGAACAGGGTGAACGCGATCAGCAAGCCACGCAGGGCGCGATTGGCGGCATGACCCATGAGTCTTCTCCCTTCCATAGAAGTTATGTTGATATAATACCAGACGAGGGGTGGAAAAGAAACAGATGATCGACGGACGGACGAGAAGGTCACTACTTTTTTACATTGCGCTTCTGGCGGCGGCGGCGCTGCTCGGTCGCCATGCCCGCCTCGAGGCCCGGCAGGTGGAGCGGCAGAACAACGCTCTGCGCATCACGGCCGTGGACACATCCGCCTTTCCGGCCGTGACCGTTCGCATCCTGACGACCACCCAGGGCAGTGCCCCCATCGCCGACCTGACGCGGCTGGTGCTGCGCGAGAACGGCGTGCCCATCCCCGAGACGACGTTGGCTCGCGTGCCGGTGGGCATCGACCTGGCGCTGGTCATCGATGCCAACCCCGACTTTTTGCTGGTCGACGGCGGCGACGGATTGAGCCGCCGGGACAAGGTTGTGGCCGGCATCATCGGCCACGCGGAACAGTTCATGGACTCCGCCGGGCGGGATCGGGTGTCGATCATCGTGCCCGACGAGGCGGGCGAGGGCGCGGCCTTTCTGGCGCGAGACGCGACCCGGCCCGACGAATTGGCCGGTGTCCTGAACGATTGGCAGCCCGTGCCGCCGCGCCTGACCCCCCTGCAACCCATGCTGTCGACGGCCGTCGACCATCTGGCCGCGGGCGACGAGGGGCGCTTCCGGGCGCTGTTGCTCTATACCGATGGCGCGCGCCTCGACCGGCAACTCGACTACCGGGCGCTGGTTGAGGCGGCGCAGGCGGCCGATATTCCCATCTATGTCGCCATACTGGGCACGGATGCCTCGGCCGATGAGATCGCCAACGTCGCCGCTCTGACCGCTCCGACCAACGGCGTCTACGTCCACATGCCGGAGCCGGAGGCGGCCGACCCGCTGTACGACATCTTCCGCGGACAAAGCGCGCAGCCGGAGATCGCCTATCAATCAGAAGTGCGGCAGGGCGGCACGCATGAGGTATCGGTCAGCCTGGGCAACGTGCGCGACACGGCCCGATTTGAGCTGTCGCCGGCCGCGCCGGAGGTAAGCCTTGTCGCCCCGCAGACGACCGTCCGCCGCGCGGGCAGCGCCATCGACACGCCGCTCCCCCTGCTGCAACCGGCCATCCTGCCGCTGACGGTGCAGGTCAACTGGCCCGACGGCCACCCGCGGCCGCTGTCGGAGTTCATCTTTCGCGTCGACGGCGCGCCCCAACCCCTGGCGGCCGATCTCGCGCCCGACAGCGACGGCCGCATCCCCCTCGTCTGGGACATCAGCGAGCGGGACGCGGGCAGCTACCGGCTTGAGGTGGAGGTGGCCGACGGGCTGGGCTTCCGGGCCACGGCCGCCTCGGTGACGATCACCATCGAGGTGACCCGGCCGACGCCGCCGACGCCCACCCCCAAGCCGACGCGCGTGCCCCCGCCGACCCTGTCGTCCCTGACGGAGCGGGCCGGCGACGCCCTGATTCCCGTTCTTGCCCTGTTAGTGGCTGTTGCCGCAATTGCTGTCGCCGCGGTCGCCGTCCGGGCCAGGAAGCGACGAGCGGCACGACCGGCCGGAGAGAGCGAGCCGTCGATCCCCCGGATCGTCCCCGCCGCCGGCCCCCCGCCCGACGATCGCCATGTGGCCGTGCTGGTGTGGTCGGACGAGGGCGTGGGCACGGACCGGATCGAGCTGGTCGCGGCCGACGTGACTCTCGGTCGCGACCCGGACGATGTCGATATCGTGATGGACGATCCCACCATCTCCCGCCTTCACGCGCGCATCCGCCGCGACGCCGCCGGAGAGTTTTGGCTCTATGACGAGGGCAGCATTGAGGGCACATTTTTGAACTACGACCGGCTCGGTCTGGCGCCGCGTCGGCTGCATCACAACGACGTCGTGCAGCTGGGCCGGGTGACGCTGCGCTTCCGGCTGGAATTGCCGCGGCCGCCGGGCCTTGGTGAAGGAGAATAGATAAGTGAACATAATCATATTCCGCGCCCGGGCGCTGACCATCGCGCTCTTGTTGACGGCCCTGACGGCATTGACGGCTTGCGCCGGGTTCGACCCCGGCCGATTTCTGCCCGGCGGTGGCGACCCGGCGGCGACGGCGGTCATCGAGGCGACGACCCCGCCCCCGACATCACTCTCGCTGACCGACGAGGCCCCCACTCTCATGTGCACGCCGCCCGCCTGCGGTCCCGGCGAAACCACCGGCTGCCCCACCGGCGACTGCCCCGGCGGCTGCGGCACGGTGTGCGTCGCCGCCACGCCCGTCACCGGCCCGCTACCGCCCGCCCCCACCGACTGGGAGAGCCTGGAGGACTGGCTGGCGTCGATGTGGCGGGCCAACGTGAACCCGGCCGCCGTGCGAGCCGCGCTGCAGCAAGCGGGCCTGCAGAAGAGCCTCGACGACTGGCGCGCGGCCGATTTCGACGGCGACATGCAGGACGAATGGGTGCTGATTCTCTACGATCAATCCATGCCCGGGACGGTGTTCGGCTCACCCGGCGACTTGTGGGTGGTGAACGGCGCCGGCGCGATCTTCCGCTATTACAACGCGCCCAGCGACGACATCTTCGAGTTCCTGGCCCCCCGCATCGTCACCCTGACCGATATGACCGGCGACGGCCGCCCCGAACTCATCACCAATGAGCCGATGTGCGGGGCCAACACCTGCTTCGACAACTATCGCGTCCTCGGCTGGCGGGACGGCGGGCTGGTCGATCTCCAGTCGGTGCAAAATTCGTCGGACGTCGCCGGCGGGGTCTCGCCCATCTCCATCAGCTACTCCGACGTTCGCTTCGCGGACACGAACGACGACGGACTGCCGGACCTGATCATCCACGGCGGGACGCTCGGCTCGGCGGGGTCAGGCGTCGTCCGGCCGCGCAGTGAGATTTGGCGCTGGGACGGCGCGGCTGTCTCGCTGGCGCAGACGGTCCTCGACCCGACGAACTATCGTCACCTCATTCTCTACGAGGCCAACGACCTCATGGCCGGGGGCGACCTGGACGAGGCGCTGAGGCTCTATGAGGCGGCCATCAACGATCCCGCCCTGAACAGCGACGGCTTCCCGCTCCTGCACACGCCGGAGCAGGTCTACGCCGACGTCAGCGCCTTCGCTGCCTTCCGCCTCATCCTCATCGACCTGCTGCAGGGCAACCACACGCGCGCCGGCGACCGGCTGTCGTGGCTGGAGGGCCTGTATCCCGATTCGGCCGCGGCCGGGGCGGCGGCGACACTGGTCAATGGCTGGAATGGGCCGGAGAACGCCGGGGCGCTCTGTGCAAGTATCGAAGCGGAATTGCTGACGCGCGAGAACCCGGCCGGGGCGCTGGCCGATATGGGCTACGGCAACCCCGCGCTGGGGGCGGCGGACTTTTGCCCGGCCCCGGGCGACGGCTGACCGCCGGAATCACTCTTCTTCTTTCAGCGGCATGAATCCCTGGCCGACGATCTCGTTGGCCGGGATGACGGTGATGAAGGCGCGAGGGTCCTCGTCGTGGACGATGGTCTTGAGCTGCTCGATCTCGGTCACGGTCAGGGCGATGAGCAACACCTCGCGCTCCTGCTGCTTGTACATGCCGCGGCCGTGCAAGGCCGTTGCGCCGCGATGCATCTCCTGGATGACCCGACCGGCGATTTTCTCGGGATCGGCGGCCACCACCAGAGCCATCACCTGCTGCCGGCGACGCTTGCGGACGCTGAGGCGCGACGAGGCGGTTTTAGCGATGGACGTTCGCTTGCCGTCGGCCGCGGGCCACAGGTTGCCCAGGAAGTCCTCGACATCATACTTGGGAACCACCTCGCCGCTGGCCTCGTGCAGGTCGCGGGTGACGAAGGAGATAAAACCCAATACGAGGAGAAACACCGCCCCCAGCGTCAGAACTACTGCCCCGGGAACAAGGCCTATGTCCGCCCGCGAAACCAGCTCGGCTATCGACTGCGCCTCGGTCGGATGCAGATAGAGCTTCATCAGGATGGCGAAGCTCAAAATAAAGTAGATGGCCAGATAGTTATTGCGCAGGCGACGGCCGGTGGCCTCCAGGCGCGAGATGGGAAACTCCGGTTGCAGGAGCGTTTCGGCCAGCGTCTCGCTCCATTCGGCATGGGGGGCGAAGGGGGGCACCAGCATGGCGGCGAAGAAATCGGTCTCCATAAGGCGCGCACGCAGGCTCCACAGCTCATAATAGCGATAGCGTCGCGCCTCAATGTGCAGGAAGAGCGTGGTCAGCAGCATGACCAGCAGGAACACGCTCCAATGGTTTTCGGGGGCGGCGAAAACGAAGGTGACGGCCGCGGCCACCGACACGACGGCCCAGTTGGTGGTCATGTCCAGCCGGCTGCGCCACACGTTGGAGCGTTGAATCTCGGCCCGGTAGTAGTGGGTCATGGCCGTATTGAACTCCGACGGCCGCATCTTGTAGCCGCGGAACGTCCACACCGGCTCCTGATTGGGGTCGGGCGCGCCTTCTTCCCGGGGTATGGAGGGGGGCATTTCGTTCATAGTCATCCTGATGGCCGGCGTTCGGTTGCCTGTCGGCAACCGGGGTCTATCGACAACCTGAATTATGGGGCTATCCAGTCGATGCGCAAAATATCCGGCGCAACCAGCGTCACGGTCCGCCCCAGCCAGACAAACGAGTCGCCGGGGGCCATGTTCGCCGCGCGTCGCTCCCAGGCGCAAACCAGATTTTCCTCGATGGTGGACGGAAAAACAGACGCCAGCCAGCCACCGACCTCACACCATTGCCGGGCGTGGACGTAATCGGGGCGGGCCTCCAGAAAGTAGGTCTCGAAGTCGGGCACGCCGGTCGTCGGGTCCACGTAGCGGAGGATGTCGGCCGACGTGCGGCCGTCCAGACTGAGCACCGTCACCCGCTCGTCCAGGAAGTAGCGCAGCTGCACCTCGGTGACGGCGATGGAGACATGGCCGGCATCGGGCTGCCCCAGATCGCTCAGGAAGCCGGCGGTGAGTTCGGGTCGTCGCGCCGGCACGGTCACCAGCAGGGGCATGTTGGGGGAGTAGTAGCGTCGGTCGGCCGGGCCGTAGATGACGTCGAGGGCGCGCCGGGGCATGAAGCGGCCGGGGCCAAGCCGCCGGTAATAGTCCAGCGCGCTGGTCGAGACGAGAAAGAGGGCGCACAGGACGACCAGAGCGACGGCCGTCCGCGGTCGCCCGGAGGCGACGAGCCGGTCATGGATAAGTGCCAGCCCGGCCACCCCGGCCAAAAAGAAGAACGGGAAGAGAGGCAGGAAGTAGCGGCCGAACGCTTCCGCGCCGACGATGAAGGTGTAGAACAACACCCCGGCCATCCCCAGCAGCACGGCGGCGATGCGGGGGAAGTCGCGCCGGTAGCCGGCCAGACGTTCCGGCTTCGCTCGCCAAAGACCCGCGGCCAAACCGACGGCCGTGGCGACGAAGCCCAGCGCCAACGGCAGGAAGGCGCTGCCCAGCGAGAGGAGCGCCTTGGGGTGCAGGTAGAGCCGGTCGGGGATGATCATCAGCGATCCCATGCGACCGTTGTAGAGCCGGGCCAGCGACGAGTCGGTCAGCAGGTTGCCGGTGACCCGGTATTGCCAGACGAACCAGGGCAGCAGGACGGCCGCGGCCACGAGAGCGATGAGGAACAGGCGCCGGGCGACAAGGCCCCAGCCGCCCGACGATCCCGGCCCGCCCGCCATCGGATGAAACAGCACCGGGCAGGACAGGATAAACAGCAGCAGCGCGAAAGCGCCGCTATCGGGCCGGGTCAGCATGGCCCAGCCCAGCAGCGCGCCGATCAGGGCGGCCCGTCCGGCGCTCAGCGGCCGATCGCCCGACCGACCCCCGGCTACGAGGCCGTAGAGCGCCAGCAGCTGAAAAGCCCCGGCCACGTTCTCCAGCCCGCCGAGGGCGTTGGCGACGATGGTCGTGTGGGCCAGCCACAGCAGGACGACGGCCCACAGCGCCACGCCACGCAATCCCCACAGCTCCCGCGCCAACCGAGCGAGGAGATAGCCCGATGCCGCCCAGAAGCCCAGGGCGACGCCCGTCAGCAAGGCGGGCGTGAGCGGCCCCGCCAGGCGATAGAAGAGGGCCAGCATCATCGTCCAGAAGGGGCTGGTGGAGGCGACGACGATCTCGCCGCCGGGGTTGTACCGGAAGGGGCGGCCGCCGGCGAAGGCCTCGGCGATAGCCAGATGAACCTGGGCATCGCCGGCCAGATTCAGCGCGAAGGGCGCGGCGGCCAGGACAACAATCACCCCAATGGCCAACAGGAGCGTCCGGCCGGGGGAGCCACTCGTCGGAGCCGCGCGTCCTCCGGTCAATGGAGCGCTCCGCCCTGGCGGGCGATCTCCTGCACCAGCGCCTCAGCCAGAGCCAGCACGGCCGCATCGTCGAGGGGCAAGTCGCCGTAGGGCAGGTTCACGCGGCCGTCGCGGGTGGGCACGGACAGGGCGACGACGTCGCGCGCGGAATCCCCATCGAGGCGGTAATCCCGCTCGGCATGGATGCCGCGTTCCTTGAGGGTGGCGTAGAGGCGGTCGACATAGGGACCGCCTTCGATGAACAGATCGTTGATCTCGGTCGCATCCCGAAAGCGATCCCAGGTGGTGTGGATGAAGGTGAGACGTCGCCAGCGCAGGCTGACGATGGGTTGGGCCAGCTTGGTCAACGCCTCCAGCTGCACCTTGTAGTAGATGTCATCGGCGCGGGGATGATTCGGCTGGTCGGGCAGCAGGTCGCGGCGGCGCACCAGCTCGTGCCCGGCGCGTCGGGCGTAGTAGTGGACGGCCCACTTCTCCTCGCCGAACTTGCGGCCGAAGTAGAAGGCCAGGTATTCGGCGTTCAGCCCCTTGGGCGCGAACCGTTGGGGGATGCGATACCAGCCCTCGCGGCGAATGATGTCGAAATCCGACGGCCGCGGGACGTAGGCGACCAGGACGCGATCTTCGGGGTACATGCCGCTAGTTTACCGCGAAAAGGCGCAATGTTCTATGTCGCGCCGTTTGGTATAATTCAATCGAGGTAGCCTATGTCAGGAATCGACGTCCCTTCCGAACTGATCAAACCGCTGGAGCAGTTGGCCGCTGATGCCTGAACTTCCCGAAGTCGAAACCTTCGTCCGCGCCCTGCGAGCACCACTCATCGGCCGAACGATCACCAACCTGCGCAACGACTGGCCACGCCAGATCGCCGTCCTCTCGCCCGACGCGGCCCGCGAGCGCCTCATCGGCCGGCGCATCGAGGCCATCGACCGCCGCGCCAAATACCTGGTGTTCACCCTCAGCGACGACGAGACGCTCATCATCCACCTCAAGATGACCGGCCACCTGTCGGTCGTCGCATCCGATACCCCCGACGATCGTTATGCCCACACCGTGTTCGAGCTGGACGACGGCCGCGAGTTGCGCTTTCGCGACCCGCGCAAGTTCGGCCGCGTCTATCTGACGCATAATCCGGCCGACGTGCTGGGAGCGCTTGGGCCGGAGCCGCTGGAAGGGGCGTTCACGGCCGCGAAACTGGCCGCCCGGCTGGCGGGGCGCAAACGGGTCATCAAACCCTTGCTGCTGGATCAGACGTTCGTCGCGGGGATCGGCAATATCTATGCCGACGAGGCGCTGTTCCTGGCGGGCATCCGGCCCACCCGACGCAGCGACACGCTGGACGCGGCCGAGACCGACGCGCTCCACGCCGCCATCCGCCGGGTGCTGGCGATGGGCATCGAGCGCGAAGGAGCCAGCATCAGCACCTACGTGAAGGCCGACGGGCAGAAGGGCGACATGCAGAACGCGGTGGCCGTCTTCCGTCGCACGGGGCAGGCCTGCTATACCTGTGGCCGGCCAATCGAGCGGATGGTGCTGGGCGGCCGCAGCACGCACTACTGCCCGCATTGCCAGCGCTAAGGCGTCTGCGCCCTAGCGACGCGCGGGCTTCTTCGACTGCGACTTATTCTTGCCGCCCTGCGCCGGCTGGGCCGCCTGTCCATTGCCGCCCCCCGCCGCGGCCGGGGCCATGCCCGGGCGCCCGTGGCAGTTCTTGTACTTTCGGCCGCTGCCGCATGGACACGGATCGTTGCGGCCGACGTCGGGCGAGTCCTTGCGCACTTCCGTCCCCTTGCCCCGCTCGCGCTTCACGACCTGATAGCCGGAATCCTGCGACTGGGTCTTGTAGGCCACTTCCTGCTGCTGCTGGCGGATGAACGCCTGGTGGTTGGAGATATCGCGGAAGAACCGGTCGGCGATATCGCGGTCGATGTTTTGACGCATGTCGCTGAACATCTCAAACGAGCGCTTCTTGTAGGCGATCTTCGGGTCGCGCTGGCCGAAGGCTTGCAGACCGATCTCCCGTCGCAGGTCGTCCATCGCCGTCAGGTAGTCGCGCCACTCGCGGTCGATGGCCTGCAACAGCAGCAGCCGCTCGTAGTTGCGATACTCTTCCTCGCCGATGAACTCTCGCCACTGCTCCTGCTTCTTGTCGATATAGCCTTCCAGCGCCTCGGTCAGATGCTCGGCATCCAGCGAGGCCACGGTCTCCAGCAGCAGGTCGCGGATCACCGTGTCCACGCGGTCGCGGAAGTGGGTCTGTCGCTCGGCCATATTCTTAATCGACAGGCCGTCGAGGCTGAAATGGGAGAAGGCGCTGTTGATCTCCGCCTCCACCTCGGCCAGGATGGCGTCGCGGTCGGATTCCTCGATATGGTCGGCCAGGAAGTCCTTGAAGAAAACCTGAACCATGGCCAGGTAATCGCCGCGCAATCGCTCGCGCATCTGCATCTGACCGCCCTTCAGGGAGGCCAGCGCGCCGAGATTGGGCACGGGCGGCACCAGCGGCAGGAAGCGCCCCATCGCCTGGAGCAGCTGCAGCAAGTTGGTGGCCTGCCGTTCCTGCTCGTGGGCCAGCGAAGCCAGACGGGTCGTCAGTCGATCCGGCGACAGGCGATCCAGCTCCTCGCGATCCAGTTCCGCCATCAGGGGCAGCAGGCTGCTCAGACGGCGCACCACGGCGGCCACGTTGACGGTGTTGGTCGCGTCGGTGGTGAAGTCCTGGACGACGCGCTCAACCTCGCCGCGAATGAAGGCGGGATAATCGCCGACATAGTGATCGACCAGTTCCTCGATGGCCTGATCGAATGCGGCATCCACCTTGCCGTCCATGTCGAAATCGCCGCCCATGAGGATTTCGCGCCGCTCATTGTAGATGGCCTGGCGTTGCAGGTTCATCACGTCGTCATATTCGACGATGTTCTTGCGCATGTCGAAGTTGTAGCCCTCGATGCGCTCCTGCGAACTCTCGATCAGCCGGTCGAGGACGCCGTTCTCGATGGGCACGTCCTCGGGGATGTTGGTGCGGGCCATGAAGCCCTTCAGCCGCTCGCCGCCAAAACGACGCATCAGGTCGTCTTCCAGCGACAGGAAGAAACGGGATGAGCCGGGGTCGCCCTGACGGGCAGCGCGGCCGCGCAACTGATTATCGATGCGCCGCGACTCGTGGCGCTCCGACCCGACGACGTGCAAGCCGCCCAGTTGCCAGATCTCTTCCTTGTCGCGTCGAGCCTGCCGGCGAAGCTCCTGGATGCGGTCGATGTGGTGGGCGTTGAGGCCGGGGATGGTCGTCACGAGGCGTTGCGCCTCTTCCATTCGGTCGCCCAGGACGGCGCGAATGAGCGCGGCCCGGGCGTTGTAATGCCGCTCGAAGGTCTGGTCGGCCAGGAATTGGGACACCAGTTTGTCGTCGGCCTGGATATTCTGATAGCGCACCAGCTCGTTCCAGCGACGCATGATGTCGTCAACCAGGGCGACGTCCTTGTCCAGCCCCTCGACATAGGTGCGCGCCTCGGCCAGTTGCCCGGCCCGCACCCGGCGCAGGACTTCCAGCAAGTCGTTGTAGTCGATGCCGTATGGCTCTTGCAGGACGCGCGCCAGATGGCCGACGATCTGCACCTGATCGATCTCGATCATGGCCTCGGCGAAATGATTCTTCGTCTCCAGCAAGGCATCGACCAGGTCTTCGGTCAGCTTGCCGTGGCCGCGCGCATAATCACGGGCGGCCGCCTCGCCTTCATTCTCCAGTTTGGCGGCCAGCTGCACCAGCGCGGGCCGGTCGAACATCTCTTCTTCCAGCGCCTCGGCCGCCAACCCCTCGGCATTGCCGCCCAGGAGGATGTCGGTGCCGCGGCCGGCCATGTTGGTCGAGATCGTCACCGCCTTCTTGCGACCCGCCTGGGCGATGATCAGCGCCTCGGACTGGTGAATCTTGGCGTTGAGGACGGTGTGGTCAATTTTGGCTCGCTCCAGGTATTTGTGAATCGTCTCGGAGTGCTCGACCGAGGTCGTGCCGACGAGGATGGGCCGCCCCGTGGCGTGAACCGTCTTGATCTCGTTGAGGATGGCCTTGTCCTTGGCCTCAATCGTCCCGTATACCTGATCGGCGAAGTCGATACGCTTGTAGTACTGCGGCTTGCCCGATTTGGGATCGACGTAGACGACCGATTCGGCCCCGTCTACCTTCTCGCGCCGGGTATCCAGCCCCATCTGGCCGGTATCGATGATATATTCGACATTGGTCGGCAGCGGCGTCACGCCAAGCTCATAGATCTTGTCGAATTCCTCGGCATCGGTCAGCGCGGTACCGGTCATGCCGGCCAGCTTGTCGAAAAGGCGGAAGTAGTTCTGCAGGGTGATGGTGGCCACGGTCACGGTCTCGCGCTTGACGTTGACCCCTTCCTTGGCTTCGATGGCTTCATGAAGGCCCTCGGAATAGCGACGGCCGGGCATGAGGCGACCGGTGAAGTCGTCGACGATGACGACCTCATCCCCCTGAACGACATAGTCCACATCCCGCTTGAAGAGATACTGGGCGCGCAGGGCGTTGTCGAGGTAGTAGGTCAGGTGATAGAACCGCGGGTCGTAGAGGTTATCGCCGGCGTCCGGATCGATCTCCTCGATGCGACGCTCGATCTCGGCGATACCCATGTCGGTGAGGTTGATGCTGCGGCTCTTCTCGTCGATGTCGTAATGGCCGTTGGCTTCTTCCTCTTCATCGGCCGTGTTGGCCCGCAGCCGCCGCACGTACTCGGCAAAACGGATGTAGTCGCTGCCCGAACGAGCCGCGGGGCCGGAGATGATCAGCGGTGTTCGCGCCTCGTCGATGAGGATATTGTCGACCTCGTCGATGATGGCGTAGTGGAGCTTGCGCTGGACCAGCTGGTCGCGCTGGATGGCCATGTTATCGCGCAGATAGTCGAAGCCGAACTCGCTGCTGATACCGTAGGTGATGTCGGCCTCATAGGCCTGCAGGCGCGTGCACGGCCGCCAGTGGACCAGCCGCTCGTCCTCCAGTTCCGCGCCGGGGTTGACGTACTCCGGGTCGAACAGGGCCGAGAATTGCAGCGGGCCGATGACGCCGACCGACAGGCCGAGCAGGTGGAAAATCTTGCCCATCCAGCCGCCGTCGCGGCGGGCCAGGTATTCGTTGACCGTCACCAGGTGGACGCCCTCGCCGGCCAGCGCGTTGAGATAGAGCGGCAGGGTGGCGACGAGCGTCTTGCCCTCGCCGGTGCGCATCTCGACCACGTCGCCGCGATGCAACAGGACGCCGCCCATGAGCTGTACGTCGTAGTGCCGCAGCCCGATGGCGCGGCGCGAGGCCTCGCGCACCAGCGCGAACGCTTCGGGCAGGATGTCGTCGAGGGTCGCGCCCGCGGCGACGCGTTCCTTCAGCGCGGCCGTGCGCTCGCGAAAGGCTTCATCGGGCAGCCGTTGCAGTTCCGGCTCGAATTCAGCCACGGCCGAGACGATCGGCCGCAGGTTATTGATAATCTTCTTGTTCGGATCACCGACGATGCTGGTTACGAGTTTCTTAAACATGTTGTTTCTATTATAGGAAATCAACCGGGGATGGTACTGTTTCCCTAGTTAATCCTTAAGTTGCGTCTGTAGCGCGCGGCCGGCTACTCGTTGAACAGTTCGCCGACGCTGCGCCCTTCGTGCGAGCGAATGATCACCTCGCCCAGCAATTCGGCCACAGTCAGGACGGTCATGTTGGGCAGCCGGTTTTCGGGGCGGATGGGCAGTGTGTCGGTGGTGATGATCTCCTTGATATCGAGACTTCCCAGTCGCTCAATGGCCGGCGGCGACAGGACGGCATGGGTGAAGGCCAGATAGATATCCTTGGCGCCATTGGCCCGAACGACATTGATGGCCTGGGCCACCGAGCCGGCCGTATCCACCAGATCGTCAACGATGAGCACATCCTTGTCGGCGACGTTGCCGATCAGCGTCAGGGCCTCGCGCCCCGTCTCGTTGCCGAGGCGGCGCTTTTCGACAAAGGCCAGCGAGAGGCCGAGCGATTCGGCATAGTTGCGGCCGCCTTTGGCATAGCCCAGGTCGGTCGTCACGACGGTCGCGTTCAGTTGTTTGGCGTTGATGTAGTCGCAGATGATCCGGTGGGCGGTCAATGAGTCGCCGGGGATCTTGTAGAAGCCCTGGATCTGCCCGGCGTGCAGGTCGATGGTGATCCAGCGATCGGCGCCGGCGGCCTCGATCATATCGGCCAGCAGGCGGGCGGTGATGGGCACGCGCGGCTGGTCTTTCTTGTCGCTCTGGGAGTAGGCCATGTAGGGGATGACCACCGTGATTCGCCCGGCCGAGTCGCGCTTGAAGCAGTCGATGGCGATCAGCATCTCCATGATGT
>CAZZJN010000050.1:0-19052 GCA_964654505.1 uncultured Ardenticatenaceae bacterium
ACATGCTCCGGGGCCACGTTCCAGCCCATCTCGCTAATCCAGATCGGCTTGTCCGCGTCGCCGTTGCGCACCATGATGTCACGCAGAAACAGGTTGTGGGGATAATTGATGACCGTCGGCCGCAGTCGTTGGTCGGTCGGTCCCGACCACAGGCCGTAACCCTGGGCCGAGAATACATCGAAGCAGTCGCCCGCCCCGGCGTCGTACATGCGCTGCAGGAAGATGAGATCGTTCATGTGACGGCCGTCGTTAGCCACGGTCGGCGTCAGCGCTCCAGCCAGCACCACCGCCTCCGGATCGGCCGCCTTGATGCGCCGGTAAGCCATGCATAGCAACTCCGTGAACGCCTCGGGATCCACATTCCCCAAGCCCCACTCCTCGTTGCCGTTCGGCTCGTTCCACACTTGATAGTAGCGAATACGGCCGCGGTAGCGCTCGGCCACGGCGGCCGCAAAGTCGCCGAAATCGTTGAAGTCATCGGGCGGCGCTTTCTCGCCCGGCTCGTCACCCGTCGCCCGGCTCCAGGCGGGCGGGTTGCTCAGTCGGGCGATGATCGACAGGCCCCGCTCTTCGGTCAAATCGACGATATGGTCATACTTAAGCCAGGCATCCACCCCGGCCGGGTCGTTGCGTCGGTCAACGAAATCCCCCTTGCCGTGAATCTCGATGTCTTCCCAGGTAAACTCCTGCCGGATGAAGCGTAACCCGGCCTCATCGACCAGGTCCAGGCTGCGGGCGCGCTTGATCTCCTCCGCCTCTTGCTGCAGGAAGGTGTTGACGCCAAAGGCTGAGACGGCCGGGAACGTATGGGGCGAATTGGCTACGGCTTCCGGGCGCAAATCGGGTTGCGGCCGTACGGCCGTATTGAACCAGTGAACGACGCCCGCGACCTGCCCCCGCAACTGTTCTTCGCCGGTCAAATCGTACAACGAGCGAGCGTCGGGCCAGAGAGCAGCCAGCAGCGCCAGTCCCGCCGCCACGAGCAAAACACGCCAAGCCCAACGCCGGCGGCCGTTCCCTTCGTTTAAAGTCATAGCGACCGATTATACCGGACTGCCGTCAAAACGGTCGTCGCTAATCCTACGCCAGACCTGTCTTTCACAATCAAATCCGGGGTTGGCTCGCCATCACTCACGTCTAATTCGGGGATATTTCAGCTGATCTTCGTCCCGCAAGCCAATTCACCAGCCTAATCAGGCAGCCGGATCAACAGGACCGACAGGTCAACCTCCCGGTGCGGGTCGCCGTTGACATGGAAACGATAGGCCAGCCGCGAGCCGCTACGATAGCCTTCAAACCCCAGGTAGCCGGGATGATGGGGCATGGCCTGGACGATGGCGTTGATGATGAGCGACGGCTCCCGGTCGCGGATGATCACCACGGCCGCCGCGCTGGAATTGTCGCCCGTCAGCGAACCCAGCAGGGAATCGACCGTCTGCAAATGCGCCTTCTGCCCTTGCCAGGTATTGCATTCGGCGACGAACACATTCCGGCCCGCGACTCGCGCCAATATGTCGGAATTGTTCGTCGTGGCCAATGCGCCATTGAGTCCGGCATCCGGCAAATCAGCGCGCAGCGCGTCCAGCAAAGCATCGCGCAACGCCTCATCACTTCGGTGGTGATAGCTCTCCGGATCGCGCTCGATCGCCTGCCCGACATCCTCAGCGATCCCCACCAGGCGCTCGCCGAGATCCTTGCCCGGCATGGGCATCGCTCCGGCTACAGGCTGGTCGGCGCCATAGTAGGACGGCAATGCGGAAGGCATCGGCCGCGCCCGCTTGACCTGTTTCACATACTCCTGCAGCCACTGGTCGAACAAATGGCTGTCAGGCCACAGGCGGTCCCCCGTCCGGGCCAGCACGCCGTAATTACATAGTCGAGCGACGGCCTCATCGATCTCCGGTTGCTCATAAGGTAGACGAGACACGGGCTGCTCCCGGGCCACGGCCGCCAGCACATCCCCCTCCACATCACTAAAATTGCGCATCCACTGCTCGTAGTACGGCCCCATCTCCGACACCAGCCGTTGCGTCACCTCGCGGGTGTCGGGCTTGCGTCTCTGATGCTTGTGATTCAGCCAGACCGACGCCATCGCCTGTACGAAAAACGGCAGCGTTCCCGCGATATGGCGCACATAAGCCACGTCGTCGTCATCGGCCGTCACCCCTACCCGCCCCGCCGGCACCTTGACCAGTTCGTCCAGCTCCGCCGGGCCAAGGCCGGAAAGATAGATAGGCGTGGGATAGAAGATGTTGTAGAAAGGGGATGTGGGCGGCAGGCCGACGAACTTGCCCAGTCGAAACAAATCCCAATAGGACGCCGTCACGTAGGCCAGTTCATAATCCCACACACCGGCCAGCGCGCGCAGCTCCACCATGAAATCATCACCGAAGTCGGCCGTTCGCAACTGGTCGAACTCATCCATCATGAAGATGACGCGACGGCCGCTGAACTCATAGAGCGTGGATTCTACCGTGTAGACATCGGCCGTGGTTCGGGAGCGGTCGACACCGGCGGCCGCGCCGGGCAGGGCATTCAGCAGCTTGTGGTGGACGCGGGTGTAGAAGTCGGCCGAAGTCTTGCAGGCCGAGACATCGACGTAGATCATCACATAGCGGTTCGAATCCGGCAGGTGGGCCGCCATGACTTCGGGATGGGACACGTATTGCAAGAACGACGTCTTGCCCGCCCGACGCAAGCCCAGCACGCTGACGCATTGAGCCTGCGGCCCGGCCAGCGCATCGAAGAACTGGCTCGCCTGCCCGGCGCGACCAAAAAAGTCATTCGGCCGCTTCACCGGCGGACCAACCACGTAAGGTGTTCTCATCATTGGGATGCTCCCAGCAAAACAGACGGCAGTTGAAAATTCCAGCCGGACAATTCCTCGCCCAGCCGGTCGCGAGTGAATCCCTCTTGCTCCAGCGCGCGCAGAACATGCTCGATGTCGGCTGGTCGAACAGGCTCGCGTTGGCCGCGCCGGTTCATCAGGCCGACCAAACGGTGGCAGATGGTCTGAATCAGATAGGGATGCCCGGCCGTCTGCTGCCAGATGATATCGACGGCCGCGTCTTCATAGGGCAATTGCCCCTCAAGGGGTGTCCGCACCAGCGCGGCAGTCCGGCCATAGTCCAGCATACCTAGCTCATAGCGCCCCATCAGATTGACGATGGGATTCCAGAACGGCTCCAGCAAGCCAAATGCGCCGCTGATGAGGAACGTGATGCGGCGGCGATGCTGAAGCTGAGAGCGCAGAAAAGGCAGGATGTCGGGACTTAGCGACCCGCCTTCAATGCCCGCCCGGATCTGTTCAAATTCATCCAAGGCAATGAGGCAATGGTACTCGTCCGGCAGGTTTTGCTCCAGATCATCCAAGATGCGGTCAAACATGTCATAGGCTGAGGCTTCATCGCCGGTGCTGCCTGAGTAACTGTCCGAGGGTTCGACCTGCCGGCCAATATCGCGGGCCAGGCGACGCAACCACTCCTCAACGGGTCGTCCCGCATATCGCTGCAAGTCGATGTAAGCGGCGCAGATCGGCCGCGTCGGGTTCTCACGCAATATTCGGCCGCGCTCCCCCTCCACAAGCTGGTACAGCGTGGACGTTTTACCGATGCGCCGTCGCCCGTAGAGCATCAGGGCGTTGGGTTGCCCGGTCACGATCAGGTTCTCCTCAAGCCAGGCAAAGGCGTCGTCGCGGCCGAAAAAGAGCGCCGACGAAGCCTTCGTCAACGGACGGCCGACGATGTAAGGGTTGGCTATCAGATTGCCTCTTCGCTCAGGCGACGGGTCCATATAATCCGGCTAACTCCTCGATCGAACGCGACCCCAACCCTCAGTGGGCAGGAAAAAGCCGCGATCGAATGATGACGTTCAATCGCCATAGCCCGGCCGTCAACCAATACAAATTGTCGTTACTACCAATAAAACGCTTGCTGTCCCGACCCGGGGTGGGCACGGTCGATGGGCCGACTCGGCAACGCGAGCGCGGCATTCATCAGGTCGTCATTATAAGTATTTCAGCCCAGTTTGCAAGGAAACAATCAACGGGGATCGGCTGACAACAGCCTCCGATACAGTGCAGCCAACTGCCGGGCGGCCGCTTCCCAGCTAAACCGTCTCACCTGATCGAATCCGGCAGCGATCAGCCTTCCGCGCAGCTCCGGATCGCTCAATAACCGGATCATCGCGGCCGACCAGGCGGCCTCGTCATGAGGCGAAATCAGCATGGCGGCCTCGGCCTCTCCATGTCGGGCCACTTCCGGCAGGCTGGAGGCGTCGGATGAGATGACCGGCGTGCCGCAAGCCATCGCCTCCAGGAGGGGCAGCCCAAAGCCTTCGTAGAGGCTCGGGAAAGCCAGCAGATCGGCCGCGGAATAGAGCGCCGGCAGATCGGCGTCATCGATGAAGCCGGCCAGATGCACGCGGCCGCCGAGGCCCTGCCGTTCGATTTCGGCCGGCAACTCCTCCGACAGCCAGCCTCGGCCGCCGGCGATCACCAGCGAGTGGGGCAGCCGATCGGCCACGGGACGAAAGGCACGGATGAGCAGCGGGTAGTTCTTGCGCGGCTGCACCGTGCCGACAGCCAGGACGAATGGCGCGTCGCCCAGGCCATATCGCTCGCGAACAGTCGTATTGTCCCCTTCGCTTGTGATCGGCTGGAATCGCGCGTTGACGCCGCTATAGAGGACCGTGATCTTCTCCCCCGGCACCTGCCACAACGCCTGCAAGTCTCGACTGGTGGCGAGGGAATCGGCCAGCACATGCCGGGCACGCCCGACCGACCAAGGCACCACCCGATTGAGGTAGCGCACCAGCTTGTCGGGGAACGTCTCCGGATAGTGCGTAAAGGATAGATCGTGAACGGTCAGAATGGTCGGGATCCCGCCACTCACGGGAGGCAACACGAAGTCGGGCGAGTGAAACAGATCAATAGGTCCCGTGAATGTTTGCACCGGCAAGGGCAAGCGCGCGCGGTACCATAGCCGATAAAGCCAATGTTCATCGATTGGCGCGGGGCGATGGACGACATGGGGCGCGACAGGCAGGGAATTGGGGACAGGCGGAACGGCCGGAAGGCGAGCCGAGAACAGTTTGTACGTGTGTTCCGGCGATTCACGAACGAGAGCGGCGATCAATTCACGTGTATATCGGCCGATGCCGCCCCCCTGGGTCAGGGCCGCGGTGACATCAAAACCGATAACGTCCGAACCGGTTCGGCCGCCCATCAGTCGACGTCGTTATAGGTCCAATAACGATTGGCGAAGAAGTTCCAGAAGAGGACGACCAAAACAGCCACGGCCAGAGACAGGTTATCGGCCACGCGCGTGGAATAAGCCTGGAGCGGTCCGAAGTTGTCGACCATCGACCGGAAGATCGGCGTCATGAAAAATACGATGGGGATGCGAATCAGCACGCCGACCGCGCTGACGATGAAAAACATAGTGAACTGGCGGCGACGGGAGCGAGAGCGTGAATCGGGATAGGTCCAGTACCGGTTCCAAAGGAAGTTGCTGCACACAGCGGCGACGAATGAAACGGCCGAGGCGACGGTCGGCCCAAGATGGGTGATGAAGTATTCGCTGAACCCCAACCCCATGAGGATGAAGTAAACCCCGGTGCCCACCGAGAACAGGGCATTGGCCGGGTCCAGCAATAGATTGAAGATGCCGAAATCGACGATGAAACCGATCCCGCCGACGATGAGGAATTTGACGAAGCGCTTGGTCTCTCTGGGGTTCATGCCAAAGCGCGTCGATACTTCCGTGATATATGTTCCCATTCTTGACATTCCTAACCGACTCGCGGCCCTGTTGCGTCAGGTTGTCGGCCGCGCCCATCTTCAACCCAAAATCCAGGCCAAACAAACAATTGTAGCAGCCCCAGCATCACGCCCAAATGGACGTAAATATTATTCACGTAAAGTTTATCCACCAGATGATGTACCGCCAATGCTACCCATGCCGCCAAAAGTCCGACGGCTACCCCACGCTCCGGCCACGCTAACCGCCGGATTAACCATATGGATTGACCCATCATCGCCAGCCAGAAGGCCATATAGGCCAGCAGGCCGAGCAGGCCAACTTCGGCCAGAAGGTTGAGGTAGTAGTTATGGGCATGACCGAGAGCCGCCGGAAAGTTGATGAGCGCGTAATCGGCGTAAGCAGATTCGTAATTGCCGAACCCGACGCCGGACCACAGGTCGTCGCGGGCCATGTCGGCCGCGGCTTGCCAGTGCGCCAGCCGTTCCAGGACGGAGTAGTTGGCATCGTTGATGTCCACGCCGCGCACGTCGCCAAGGGTGAATTCGTCCCGAAACCCGCCCAAACGGTCGATGACGGCTCGCGCCGGCCCAATACCGGCCGTCGCGCCAAAGGCCAGCAGCGCCGACGCCGCAGCCGCCGCGACAAGCGTCAACCCTAACCCGCGCCGGACGTGACGGGTACTAAACAGGGCCAGGACGGCCGCGCCGGCCATAAACCCCAACCACGCCCCACGGCTCCACGACAAGACCAACCCCAAAGAAGCCGCCCCCGCACAGACAAGGGCGTAGATGAGCCACCACGAGAACGGCCGCAAATAGCCGCTTTGAAGGCCTTCCTCCCCCAGGCGAATGCGACGACGTTCCCGCCACACCGCCAGCAAGCCCATGACTGTTCCCAACGCCGGCATGGCCGTCAGATTCATATACCCGCCGAATGGATTAGGCTGCTCAAAAGTTCCGTAAGCCCGAAAGAAACGGCCGAGGACCATGAAATGCTCCGGGCCGGTTCCGCGCAGGCCAAACTGCCAAATGCCGATGAGCGCCTGAACCAGACCGGCCAGCAGAAGCATGGCCAGCGTCAGCCGCATCACAGCCGGATAGCCCGATGTCGGCCATTCAGCAATGTCGATGATGAGCCACACCAGCAGGGCTATCTCCACCCATTTCAGCAGCTCGGCCAGGCCGGGCGCGATGGCGTAGGCATCCAGCAGGGACAACGCGGCAATGGCAAAGAACAGGAGCCAGGGCAGGTTGAATGCGGTCGCGGGAATGCGCAATCGGCGACGCGCCAGTCCCGCGCCGATCCAGGCCGACAGCGTCACCAGGAGGGCGATCTGCCCGCTGTCCAGGAGCGAATTGCCCAGGATGACGCTCTCCAGCGCGCCAAACGGCCCCAGAACGAGCGCCACGCCCAGGCCGAACAGCGGCCGGGCCAGCGTGAGCAGCAGGATAGCCGGGAGGACGACCAACCCCACGGCCGCCGGCAGCGGCAGGCGTACGATGGCCATCGCCAGAGCAACGGATATGGCGACCAGCGCTCCCGTTCTCAGGAACGATTTATCAGCGAACAAGGCCTCCGCGGGTTTAGATGAGATCAAGCCTTCTGCCGAAAATATTCAATCGTGCGTTCCAGTCCTTCGGTGACCGGCACGGTCGGTTCCCAGCCCAGGATAGCCCGCGCGCGGGTAATATCGGGGCGCCGCATCTTGGGATCGTCGACGATGCGATCGTCCGTCGGTTCGATGCAGATGATCTCCGATTTGCTGCCGGAAATCTCGACAATCATCTCGGCCAGCTCCATGACGGTGATCTCCGTGTCGGGATTGCCGATATTGACCGGCCATGCCTCGTCGGAATGGAGCAGGCGATAGATGCCCTCGATCAGGTCCGTATAAAATTGATAGGCCCGAGTCTGGGTGCCGCGACCGTATACGGTGATGGGCTGGTTGGTCAGAGCCTGGTAGATGAAGTTCGGCACAGCGCGGCCGTCGTTCAGCCGCATGCGCGGGCCATAGGTGTTGAAGATGCGAACGATGCGCGTCTCCAGATTGTGATACCGGTGATAGGCCATCGTCATCGCCTCGGCGAACCGCTTGGCCTCGTCATAGACGCCGCGCGGCCCGATGGGGTTGACGTGGCCCCAATAGGTTTCCGGTTGCGGGTTCACCTGCGGATCGCCATACACTTCCGAAGTCGAGGCCAGCAGATAACGAGCGTTCTTCTGCTTGGCCAATCCCAGGGTGTTATGCGTACCCAGCGAGCCAACCTTGAGCGTCGGAATGGGAAATTCCAAATAGTCATTGGGGCTGGCGGGGGACGCAAAATGAAGGACAGCATCGAGTGATCCGGCGACGTAGATATATTGGCTAACGTCGTGCTTGATAAAGGTAAACCGCTCGTGACCGGCCAGATGGGCGAGATTATCCATGCTGCCGGTCAGCAGGTTATCCATGCCGATAACGGTGTGGCCTTCGCCAATGAAACGGTCGCATAAGTGAGAACCGAGGAAGCCGGCGGCTCCTGTAATTAAAACGCGCATTGTCTCTCCAGGGTGATGATCGCCGCCCGGAGCCAAACGAGGTTGGTCACCAAGCGATCCGGATTTCATATCAAGGTACGCAATTTTACATCCTCCGCCATATGCGGTCGAATCCGACGGCCGTGTTATAATCCCCGGCAATGAAAAACTCATCCACCTCGACAACCCCGCCCGAGGGTGTTGATATCCACGAGCAGCGCAAAGCCGACCACATCCGCATCAATCTGGAAGAAGATGTCGCCTTCAAGAAGGTGACGAACGGCCTGGAAGCCTACTTTTTCATGCATCAGGCGTTGCCGGAACTGGATCTGGCCAAAGTAGATACATCGGTACGGCTTTTCGGAAAAACGCTCAATACGCCTCTGCTGATCTCGTCCATGACGGGTGGCACGGCCAAGGCGCGAGAGATTAACCGAACTCTGGCGGCCGCCGCGCAAGAGGTGGGCATGGCCATGGGCCTCGGTTCGATGCGCGCCGGCATCGAAGACCCATCGCTGGAGCCGACATACCAGGTGCGCGACGTCGCGCCCGACATCCTCCTGTTTGCCAATCTGGGCGCGGTCCAGCTCAATTACGGCTACGGTCTGGCCCAATGCCAGCGAGCCGTAGACATGATCGAAGCCGATGCGCTTATCCTGCATTTCAACGTTCTGCAAGAGGCGGTTCAACCTGAAGGCGACGGCAATTTCGCCGGGTTGGTGGACAAGGTGGCGGCCGTCTGTCGCGCCCTGCCCGTACCCGTCATCGCCAAAGAGGTCGGGTGGGGATTTTCGCGAGAGGCTGCCCGTCAACTTGCCGATGCCGGTGTGGCCGCCATCGACGTGGCCGGAGCGGGGGGGACATCGTGGAGTCAGGTGGAGATGTATCGCGCCCCAACGCCACGCCACGCCCGCCTCGCCGGAGCGTTCATCGATTGGGGCATCCCAACGGCCGTCTCCATCGGCTATTGCCGTGAAGCCGCGCCCGACCTGCCCGTCTTCGCCAGCGGCGGCATTCGCGACGGCATCGAGGCAGCCAAAAGTATCGCTCTGGGCGCGACGTTGGTCGGGCTGGCGGGCGAGTTTCTGCGCGTGGCCGACCGCGACGGCGTGGCCGGTGTCGTCGATCTGGCCGGCGTCATCACCGACGAGTTGCGTGTGGCGATGTTTTGCTCGGCCGCCGGTGACCTGCAAGCTCTGGCGAAGACACCCCTGCATCGTGCCTTCTGAGGACAGAGAAATCAGTTTGACAGTATCTTGGATATGACTATGACCCAGGAATTTAACACCCTGGCGGCGGAATTTCTGCCCGCCATCGAAGCTGAAATGCGCTCCGTCCTGATGGCGAGCGATCAAACCACCGGCGCGGCTGCCGATCCTTACTATGGCATGATCCATTACCATATGGGTTGGGCAGATGATGGTTTCAATCCGGTGACGATCAAGAGCGGCAAGCGCATCCGCCCGCTCCTCTGCCTGCTGGCCTGCTCAGCAGCCGGTGGCGACTGGCGGCAAGCGCTTCCGGCGGCGGCGGCGATCGAGATCATCCATAACTTCTCGCTCGTGCATGACGACATCCAGGACAACAGCCCGACGAGGCGCGGCCGCGCGACGCTCTGGACGATCTGGGGGCAGCCGCAGGCTATCAACACCGGCGACGCGATGTTCTCTATGGCCCATCTGGCGTTAGGCCGGCTCGTCGACCGGGGCGTCCCGGCGGGAACCGTGGTGCACGCGTTGCGTCGCTTTGATGAGATGTGCGTCGATCTGACGCGCGGCCAATACACCGACATGAGCTTCGAGACGCGCGACTCCGGTGTCATGGTGGATGAATACCTGGCCATGATCACCGGCAAGACGGCCGTCCTGTTGTCCCTGTGCGCGGAACTGGGCGCGCTCGTGGCCGGAGCGGACGAGGCTCGCGTGGGTCATTTCGCGAAGTTCGGCCGCGATCTGGGTCTGGCGTTCCAGATCCAGGACGATATCCTGGGCATCTGGGGGGACGAGGATATCACCGGCAAGTCGGCGGCCACCGACATCGTCACGTGCAAGAAGACCTTACCCATCCTCTACGGGCTGGCAAATAGCGAGACGTTGCGAGGGCTTTACAGCGATGATAGCGAGGACGGCGAGTTCGTCCGTCGGGTGGTCGAGATGCTGGACGAGGCCGGCGCGCGACAGTACGCGGTGGACGAGGCGGAGCGCTACTCCAGCGGGGCGCTCGCGAGCCTATCGGCCGCGCAACCTGTCGGCCCGGCGGCCGAGGCGCTTCACCAGCTAACCGACATATTACTCCAGCGAAATTTCTGATCCGGCACGATCAGGACACCATCGATAATAAAAAAGACCGGCTGATAAGCCGGTCTTTCTCTAACTCAGTCTAACGGGAGGAGCTAGTTGCCCGGCTCTCCCCAGTCTTCCCCTTCCTCATCGCCTTCGACGTCGAGGTCTTCAACATCCTCGTCTTCCCAGGCGCTCTCGTCCTCATCCCAATCGCTCTCCTCGTCCTCGACGTCATCCTCTTCGCTGACAAGAGCCAGACGGGAGGCATCGGCGGCCGCAGCCGCGATGGCGGCCAGGATTTCGTCGTCGGTGTCATCATCGATCAGCGCGCTGCTGGTCAGTCGGCCGCCACCGGCCAACTCGGGGTTGATGAAGAAGTCATCGGGCAGCTCCATCGGCTCGTCTTCTTCCACGCGGAAGCCTGTGCCGGCCGGGATCAGCTTGCCGATGATGACGTTCTCCTTCAGGCCGACCAGACGGTCTTCCTTGCCGGCGATAGCCGCGCCGGCCAGCACCTTGATCGTATGCTGGAACGAGCTGGCAGACAGGAAGCTGTCGGTGTTCAGCGACGCCTTGGTGATACCCAACAACACCGGCTCGGCCTGCGCGGGTTGACCGCCCTCGGCCGTGACCTCGTTGTTCTTCTCATGGAAGACCGGTGTATCGACCAGGTCACCGGGCAGCATATCCGTATCGCCGGATTCGGTGACGGACACCTTGCTGAGCATCTTGCGGATGATGACCTCGAAGTGTTTGTCATGGATGTTCTGACCCTGCGGCCGATAGACCTGCTGGACTTCGCGCAGCAAATATTGCGTCACCGCGTCGCGTCCCAGAATCTCCAGGATGCGATGGGGGTTGCGCGAACCCTCGGTCAACTGGTCGCCGGCCTGAACGGTCTGACCGTCGCCAATGAGCAAGCGGACGCCGGCGGCGATCTCATAATCGCGCTCGTCGCGGCTTTCCCAGGTGACCTTCAAGCCATTTTCATCCAGCGTCACGCGACCGGGATGGCGAGCGAAAATAATCTCGTCGCCGCTCTCGGCCAGGGTTTCGCCTACGGCGACTTCCTGATTATTCTCGACGCGCATCGTCCAGCCCTCAGGGACCTCGTAGATATCGTCGAGCAGCTTGACGTTGGTGATGAAGGCGTGACGAACGCCGTCGATAACGCGCAAATTGGCAATACCTTCGATTTCCGTCATTACCGCCTCGCCCTTCGGCCGCTGGCGAGCCTCAAACAGTTCCTCCACGCGGGGCAAACCCTGCGTGATGTCGCCGCCGGCCGAGGCCGTACCGCCGGTGTGGAAGGTACGCAGCGTCAGCTGGGTGCCCGGCTCACCGATGGACTGGGCAGCCACGATGCCGACCGCGACCCCCAGGTCGACCGGCTTGCCGCGAGCCAGGTCTGTGCCGTAGCATTTACGGCAGATACCCAGTCGCAACTCACAGGTCATGGGCGAGTAGACATAAACTTCACTTACATTCAAGGCATCAACGGCATCAGCGTTCTCAACGCCGAAGTATTCACCTTCAGAGACGACGATCTCGCCCGTCTCAGGATTGGCGATCGTTTCGGCCGAGACGCGGCCGATTAGACGCTCAGCCAATGTCTGCTTGCCGAAGTTATCCGCGCGGCGAACAAAGATACCCTTGTTCGTACCGCAGTCCTCTTCCATGATGATGATGTCCTGAGCTACATCGACCAATCGACGAGTCAGGTAACCGGCGTCGGCCGTCCGCAGAGCGGTGTCGGCCAGACCCTTTCGCGCGCCGTGGGTAGAGATGAAGTACTCCAGCGCCTCCAGGCCCTGCCGGAAGTTCGACTGGATGGGAACCGGGATGATGCGGCCTTGCGGGTCAGCCATCAATCCGCGCATGCCCGCCAGCTGGGTGATCGGGCCAAAGCCGCCCTTGCCCGCGCCGGACATAGCCATGATGGCCAAAGGCCCGTTGGGGTCCATCGATTCTTTCACGGCGTCGGCGACCAGATCCTTGGCATCGTTCCACTGCTCGATCGTCCGCTGATACTGCTCTTCTTCGGTCAACAAACCGCGGCGGAACTGGCGGTCGATCTCGTCAACATGCTTGCGAGCCGTATCGAGAATCGTGGCCCGTTTCTCCGGGATGGTCAGGTCGGCAACGGCAACGGTCGTGCCGGACACGGTGGCGTAACGAAAACCGACGTCCTTGATGGCGTCAACCATCTGGATGGTGGCTTCGTCGCCGAGCACCAAATGGACGCGGTTGATTAAGGCGTTGACGCCGCCCTTGTCCAACAAGCGATTAACGAAGCGCGCTTTTTCGGGCAACGCCAGGTTGAACAGAACACGGCCGGGCGATGTCTCAATGATGCGTGTGCGCGACTTGCCGTCGGCATAGCGATTGCCGTCTTCCTTCCAATAGGTCGGCGTTTGAACCTTGATCTTGGCGTGGATATCCAGATAGCCCAGTTCATAGGCTGTCTCGACTTCTTCCAGGCTGCTGTAGATGCCGCCTTCGCCCTTGCGGCCGTCGCGAATCATGGTGATGTAATAGACACCCAGCACCATATCCTTCGACGGACCGACGATCGGCTGACCGTCGGACGGCTTCAGCAGGTTGTGGGTCGCCATCATCATCGTCTTGGCCTCGTTGACGGCCTTGTCGGACAACGGCACATGAACGGCCATCTGGTCGCCATCGAAGTCGGCATTGAAGGCCGCGCAGACCAGCGGATGCAGCTGGATCGCCTTGCCCTCGACCAACTTGGGCATGAAGGCCTGGATACCCAGGCGGTGCAGCGTCGGCGCGCGATTCAGCAAAATGGGACGATCCTGAATGACTTCCTCCAGCACTTCCCAAACCTCAGGTGGCTGGCGCTCCATAAACCGTTTGGCGCCCTTCACGTTGCTGGCGTGCTCGTACTGCACCAGCTTGCTGATGACGAACGGCCGGAACAGTTCCAGAGCCATCGTTTTGGGCAAGCCGCACTCGCCCATCTTGAGCTTGGGGCCGACCACGATGACCGAACGGCCGGAGTAGTCGACACGCTTGCCGAGCAGGTTGCGACGGAAGCGGCCTTTCTTGCCCTTCAGCATATCGGACAGGGATTTCAGCTCGCGACGGCCGCGACGGCTCAGCGCCTTGCCGCGCTGGCTATTGTCGATCAGGCTGTCGACGGCTTCCTGCAGCATTCGCTTTTCGTTGCGAACGATGACATCCGGCGCGCCCAACTCCAGCAATCGCTTGAGGCGATTGTTGCGGTTGATGACGCGACGATAGAGGTCGTTGAGGTCGGAGGTGGCGAAACGGCCGCCGTCCAACTGCACCATCGGTCGGAGGTCGGGAGGAATGACCGGCAATACGGTCAGGATCATCCACTCAGGCCGGTTGTTGCTGGCGCGCAGGGCCTCGACAACCTGAAGTCGTTTGGTGGCCCGCTTGGCGGCTTGCTTCGACCGGCTGGTGCGAACCTCTCGCCACAGATCGCGGGAAAGCTTGTCGAGATCCATGTTGCGCAGAATCTCATGAAAAGCTTCCGCGCCCATGCCGGAACGGAACACATTGCCGAACTTGCTCTTCAATTCGCGATATTCGTTCTCGGTCAGGAAGGTCATTTGCGACAGGCCTTCCAGCTGCTCGCGATTGGTCTGAGCCTGTTGGCGCAGCCTGATGAGCTTCTGGTCCATGCGCTCGCGCAGCCCCTCGCCGGCGTAACCGATCTCGCCCTGCAGCTCTTCAATTTCGCGGTTCAGCTCGGCCAGTTCCTGCTTCTGATCATCCTCAAAGGTCTTCTGGATGGTCTCCAGCAGTTCTTTGGTGATCTCCTGAACCTGAACGGTGTGCTCGCGGCCGACTTTCTCGCCCTTCTGGACGATTAGCTCGCCGGACAGAATGATGTCTTCAGTCGCGGCCGAACCTTTCAGATTGGACAGGCGCTGTTCAATCCCTTTGGCTTCCCGCACCAGCTCATCGGTGCGCGCGCTTAGCCGATCGTCAAAGGTGGCGATGAGTTCGTCGCGCGCGGCTTCCAGTTCGGACAGGCGCACGGAGGCCTCGGCCGTCGTCTCCTCCAGTTGTTCCTTGAGCTTCGACTCAAGCTGAGCCTCGGCTTCCTGGAGTTCCTCGCCCAGGCGTTTGAGGGCGCGCTGACGAGCATCTTCATCAACGTTGGTGATGACGTATTGGGCGAAGTAGAGGACGCGGTCCAGATTACGGCGTGAAATATTGAGCAACAGACCCATATAGCTGGGCACGCGCCGGGTATACCAGACATGGGCCACGGGCGCAGCCAGTTCAATGTGGCCGAGGCGCTCGCGCCGCACGGAGGAACGAGTGATCTCGACCCCGCACTTGTCGCAAACGATACCCTTATAACGAACGTTCTTGTATTTACCACAATAACATTGCCAGTCCCGGGTGGGACCGAAAATAGCCTCGCAGAAAAGCCCGTCCTTCTCGGGGCGCAATCTGCGATAGTTGATGGTCTCAGGCTTGGTTACCTCGCCATAGGACCAGGAGCGAATTTGCTCCGGGGACGCCAGACTGACGCGTAGCGAGCGGAAATCGGTTGTCTCCACTAATGACCTCCCAATATCGTTTAAGCTCCCATCCTTTCCATAAAAAGTTTGAGAGCGCCGCACTAATTTAATTCAGGCCAAAGCTCAGTGGCTAAACGCGCAAAAGAGCGACTTGGCTTTCGCCAGCGCTCTTGATTACGTCTCGATTGAACAAATGATAAAAACAATTATATCGGCAACCGTCGATAGGTCAAACTTGTTAATCTCATTCAAACGTAAGCCATGCGATCTATAATTATCGCACAAATGGGATAAAAATCAAGTCCTGAAACATCGGAATTCCGTTCGATTCGGAGCTTCTACTCGTCATCGGTCCCGGCCGCCATCACCATGGGGGCGCCCTCGCCAACCCGTTGGCGCAGATAGGACTCCATGAAATCATCCAGACGGCCATCGAGCACCGCCTGGGTGTTACCGACTTCATGATCGGTGCGATGATCCTTGATCATCTTGTACGGCTGCAATACATAGGAGCGAATCTGGCTGCCCCAGGCCGCATCGACATCCTCGCCCTTCAGTGCGGCGATCTCGGCGTTCTGATTGCGGCGAGCCAGGTCAAACAATTGGGCCTTCAGGATGTTCATCGCCACCTGGGTGTTCTGCGTCAGCGAGCGCTGGTTCTGGCAGGAAACGACGACACCGGTCGGGATATGGGTGATGCGCACGGCCGTCTCGTTTTTCTGCACATGCTGTCCACCCGCCCCACTAGCCCGAAAGCGATCGATACGCAGATCCTTTTCGTCGATCTCGATCTCGATATCCTCGGCTACATCGGGCCACACTTCCACCTTGGCGAACGATGTATGGCGACGGCTGGAACTGTCATAAGGCGAGATGCGTACCAGCCGGTGGACGCCACGCTCCGACTTGAGCCAGCCATAGGCATAGGGGCCGGAGACCGAGATCATGCAACTCTTGATCCCCGCTTCGTCACCGGCGCTCATATCGATGATCTCGACCTTCAGGCGGTGCTGTTCCGCCCAACGAAGAAACATGCGTTGCAGCATCTGAGCCCAATCCTGAGCTTCAGTCCCGCCGGCCCCGGCATGAATGGCCAGGATAGCGTCCTCGTTGTCATAGTCGCCCGACATGAGAGTCTGGAACTCGAGCTGACGCACCTCGGCCGTCAGGCGCTCGACCTCGGCCGAAAGCTCATCATGCAATTCCGCGTCGTCCAGCTCGGCCAGCTCAAGCGCGTCGCTCAGGGAGCGGCTGACGGGTTGCCACACGGAGACTTGCTCGCGCAAGCGCGTCAGCTCGCGCATCACCTTTTGTGATTCGGCGGGATCGTTCCAGAAGTTCGCCTCGGCGATTTTCTCTTCCAGTTCGACAATACGGGCTTCCTTGGCGGCTACGTCAAAGACGCCCCCGGAGCAGGTCGATGATGTGGGTTAATTCGGTCAGCTGATTGACTAGTTCTTCCATGATGAGTGTACTAAATTCCTCGGCCAAACGCCTGGGGCGGCGCCGGCCCGGCTATGATTCGTCGAACAAACCGGCGATAAACTGGTCGGCATCGAAGGGGGCCAAATCCTGAATACGCTCGCCGGTACCGATGAAACGCACCGGCAAGCCCAATTCGCGATAGATGGCGAAGACCATGCCGCCTTTGGCCGTGCTGTCCAGCTTGGTCAGGATGACGCCGGTGACATGGACCGATTCCTTAAATTTGGCGGCCTGGGTCAAGGCGTTCTGTCCCGTGGGCGCGTCGAGCACCAGCAACACCTCGTGGGGCGCGGCGTGAACGCTCTTCTTGCACACGCCGTAAACCTTCTCCAACTCCTTCATCAGGTTGAATTTGGTGTGCAGGCGACCGGCGGTGTCAATAAACAACAGATCGAAACCGCGGGCGCGGGCGGCGCGAATGCCGTCATAAGCAGTCGCGGCCGGATCGCCCCCCGGCTGCCCGGCGATAACCGGCACGTCGGCCCGCTGACCCCAGATGTTCAGCTGGTCGATAGCCGCGGCGCGAAACGTGTCGGCGGCCGCCAGAATGACCTTGTGGCCTTGCTCTTTATAGCGGTGGGCCAGCTTGCCGATCGTAGTGGTCTTGCCGGAGCCGTTGACGCCGACGACCATCACGACCGTCAGCAGTCGTTTCTCTTCCAGTTCAAACGGCGGCGGGGCGACGAGCAAGGCTCGCAGCTCGCTGCGCAACGCCCCCAGCAGCTGATCGGCCCGGTAAAGACCGTCGCGGCGCACGCGCTCGCGCAGTGTATCTACCAGATAGATGGTCGTCGGCACGCCGACATCGGCCTGGATCAGCAAAGCCTCCAGATCTTCCCACGTCTCCGGGGTGATATCGCCCGCGCCCAGAGCGCCGGCTATTTGGCCGAACACCGACTGGCGCGTTCGGTTCAATGACTCACGAATGCTTTTGAACAAAACAGCCTCTAGATTTGAAAACTGAACGGGTTGGAACAGACGATGCGCGGCCGTTTCAGGCGGGTGGCGTCAGATCGATGATCTCGCCGTCTTCGGTCAATTGTTCAATCCGAAGTTGAGCCTTATCCAGCAACTGCCCACAATGGGCGGCCAGCCGTTGACCTCGCTCGAACAGACTTAACGATGCTTCCAGGGTCAGGTTCCCGGATTCAAGCTGGGCCACCGTCTCCTCCAATTGGAGCAGCGCCTCCTCAAAGGTCAGGTCTTGCATGGCATCATCCATCCGGCTGATTGTATGACAAAATCGGCATCCATACCAATTAACTTGTCATAACTTATAACATAGATATAGCAGATGATCATTGATCTAAATGGCAGCTAATCGTGGGATCAAAAAGAGGAGATCGATTTCACGATCTCCTCTTTCTATTCCTACTGTCTTATCGAACCGCTATACGAACCGATTATGACTTGGACGGGGCGCCGATGGCCTGAGCCTCAGCCTTCGACCGCACGATAGCCCAACCCAGGATAGCGACGAGGACCAACGAAGCGATAATCACGCCGATGGTGCGCTCGCTATACTGCACAATGATGGGAGCGATGATCAGGCTGACCAGGTTGACGACCTTGATCATCGGGTTGAGCGCCGGGCCGGCGGTGTCCTTGAGGGGATCACCCACCGTATCACCGACGACGGCCGCCTTGTGCCGCTCCGAACCCTTGCCGGTGTTGGCTTCGGGATCGCGCTCCTCGTCCTCGATGAGCTTCTTGGCATTGTCCCAGGCGCCACCGGTATTGGACATGAAGACAGCCAGAAGCATACCGGAGACGATGATGCCGGCCTGGAAACCGCCCAGCGCCTCAACCTGCAGGAGCAAGCCGACGGCGATGGGCATGACCACGGCCAACACCGCCAGATTGATCAGGTCTCTCTGAGCGGCGACGGTCGAGATGGTGACGGCGCGAGCATAATCCGGTTTCTTGGTGCCTTCGAGGATGCCGGGGATGCGGAACTGCCGGCGCACTTCTTCCACCATCTGGCCCGCGGCACGGCTGACGGCGCGGATGGCCAGCGAGGAGAACATCCACGGCAAGGCCCCGCCCAGCAACACACCGACGAAAACCATCGGCTCCGAAACGCGAATTCCATAAGCCAGTGCGTCAGGATTGACGAGGTTGACGTCGGTGATAAACGAACCGAACAGGGAGACGGCGGCGATGACTGCCGAACCGATGGCGATACCCTTGGTGATCGCCTTGGTGGTGTTACCCACCGCATCCAGGTCAGCCATAATCTGGCGGGCCTTCGGCTCCAATCCGGCCATCTCGCCAATGCCATTGGCGTTATCGGAGATGGGGCCGAAGGAGTCCATGGCCACATTGTTGCCCGTCAGGGTCAACATGCCGATGCCGGTCAGGGCGATGCCGTACAGGACGAACGTAAACTGGATGAAATCGGGCGAGAATCGATCGGTGGCAAAGTGATCGGCCGGAATGCCGCTGTAGATCAGGATGGCCGCGACGATGGTGGCCGCGATGAC
>CAZZJN010000051.1:0-19023 GCA_964654505.1 uncultured Ardenticatenaceae bacterium
CAGGAGCAGCAGATTGCGCCGCAGCCGCTGCCAGGGGGCGTTGGCCGTGCGGTCGCGCACCAGCTCGCGCCACAGCAAGGTGCTGCTGATGACCTGTTCGCGTCGTCGCAGCCGCAACATGTACAGCAGGATGATAGGGATGGCCAACAGGCCCAAAGCCAGCGCGGCCGGAGCGAGCAATGACATCCCTAGCGCACCACTCCTTGCCGCCGCAACCCTTGTGCGATGAGCAGTTCCCAGGGCGTATCGGCGGCGACCAGCGAGTAATGGATGCCGCGCCCGCCGCAAAACGTCTCGATCTGCCCGCGCCAGAGCGCCAGCTGGGTGGCATATTCATCCAGCGTGAGCGGGTCGAGCGTGACCTCGGCCGCCTCGCCCGTCTCGACGTCGAGCAAGCGCAAATCGCCGCTCAGGTCAGGCGACAACTCGCCGGGAGACAGGACATGGAGCAGCGCGATCTCGTAGCCGCGTGACAGGAGCGCATCCAGCCCCTGCCGGACGTCGCCCGGCGAGAGCAGGTCGCTGATCAGAAACAGCAGCCCCGGCCGTCGGGCGCGCAAGGCGTAATCACGCAACGACAGGTCGAGGGTCGTGCGTCGCTCGCCGCCGGCCGTTTCGTTCGTCAGGAGCCGGAAGTTGACCTCGAGGAAGCTGATCAGCGGCCAGCCGTTCGGCCGCCCGCGAAACGGCCCCCAGTTGCGACGGCCGCCGCTGTCGAACAGGGTCACGGAGACGAGGTCGCCGGACAGCAGGCCGATGTAGCCCAGCGCCCCGGCGAGTTGCATGGCCAGGCGCAGCTTGTGGTCGGGCGCATCGTGGCCGTCCTCGGCGGGCGGCCAGTTCATGCTGTCGCTGCTGTCCACCAGAATATGGACGGCCAGGTCTTCCTCCTCCTGGGTCAGCTTGATGAACGGCCGTTCCAGCCGGGCGAAGACGTTCCAGTCGAGCCGCCGCAGGTCATCCCCTTGCGTGTAGTTGCGATAGTCGGCGAACTCGATGGAGGTGCCGCGCTTGCGGCTGCGCCGGTTGCCTTTCATGACCCCGGCGCGCACCGAATCGGCCGAGAGCGTCAGTTGCTCCAGTTTGCGCAGGGCGGCGTCGTCGAACAGGCGCATGGGCGGTGGTTAGGCTCCGGCCGGGTCGCGCGGGACGGTCCGCACCAGATCGGCGATGATTTCGTCGGGGCTGATGCCCTCGGCCTGGCCCTCGAAGTTGAGCAGCAGGCGATGGCGCAGCGCGGCCGGGGCAATGGCGGCGATGTCGTCGAAGCTGACGTTATAGCGGCCGTCGAACAACGCCAGCGCCTTGGCCCCCAGCAGCAACGCTTGCCCGCCGCGTGGCCCGGCGCCATAGCGTACATAGTCGTTCACCGGGCGGCTGGGGCCGGCGCCGGGATGGGTGGCGACGATCAGCCGGGCAACGTACTCATTAACGGTGGAGGGGGCCGGGATCCGGCGGGCCAGGGCTTGCATGGCCAGCAGGTCGGCGCCCCCGGCCACGGAATCCGGCGCGGCCATGTCCCCGGCGGTAGTGCGGTTGAGTATCTCGGCCAGGTCCTCGGCCGAAGGGAAGGGGACGTTGACCTTGAACAGAAACCGGTCGAGTTGCGCCTCGGGCAGGGGGTAGGTGCCCTCTTGTTCGATGGGATTCTGCGTGGCCAGCACGAAGAAGGGCGCGGGCAGGGGATAGGTACTGTTGGCGACGGTGACGGTATGCTCCTGCATCGCCTCCAGCAAGGCCGATTGCGTCTTGGGGGTAGCCCGGTTGATCTCGTCGGCCAGCACCAGATTGGCGAAGACCGGCCCCTTCTGGAAGCGGAAGCCGCGGCGGCCGTCGTCGCGCTCCTCCATGATCTCCGTGCCGGTGATGTCGGCCGGCATCAGGTCGGGCGTGAACTGGATGCGGCCGAATTCGAGGTGCAACGCCTGGCCCAGCGAGCGAATCAGCATCGTCTTGCCCAGCCCGGGCACGCCCTCCAGCAGCACATGGCCGCCGCTGATCAGGCCGATCAGGGCGTGGCGGACGACCTCGCCCTGGCCGACGATGACCTTGCTCACCTCGGCTTCGATGGCCGCGGCCTTCTCCCGGAATGTGTCCGGGCTGATCGTTTCAACCGGTTGTTTCATCTGCATGTCCCCATATGATTTGGCCCATTATACAGCCGATTAGGCTGATGCGATCCTTCACTCATCCCCGTCTTTTGCGGCCAGGTAGTCGGTGTAGCCGCCAAGCGTGTCGGTCAACACCCCGTCGCGCAATTCGACGATGCGATCCACCACCTTGTCCAGAAAATACCGATCATGAGAGATAACCAGCACCGTGCCGTTGAATTCGTTCAGGGTATCCTCCAGCACTTCGATGGCCGGAATATCGAGATTGTTGGTCGGCTCGTCCAGCAACAGCAGATTCGGCCGTAGCAGCACGAGCCGCGCCAATTGCAACCGGCTCCGCTCCCCGCCACTCAGCTTGCAGATGGGCTGCTGCACCTGATCGTAGCTGAACAGGAAGCGCAACAGGAAGGCCACCGCCGCCTCGCGCGTCAGTGGAGCGGCCTGCCGGATGCAGGTGATGAGGTCCTGTTGCGGGTCGAGCGTCTCCTGCTCCTGGGCGTAGTAGCCGATCTGGATGCTGGGCCCGATCTTGATCTCGCCTGACGTGGCGCTCTCCGGATCGAGCAGCATCTTGAGCAGGGCTGATTTGCCCACGCCGTTTGGTCCCACCAAACCGACGCGCTCCCCATGCCAAACGGTCAGGTTCAGATCGGTGAAGAGTGTGACGCCGTTGTCGAATGTGCGGCCGACATTGACCAGCTCCAGCACCTTGTTGCTGCCCCGCCAGCCGCTTAATTCCAGCGTCATTCGTCTGGATTCGGCCACTTTCTCGATCTTGTCCATCTTGTCCAGCATCTTTTGGCGGCTGCGGGCCTGCCGGATGTGGCGTTCGTTGACGACGAGAGAGGCCCACAGCTCAAACCGGGCGATGGCCGCCTCGATGCGGGCGATCTCCTTTTGCTGCGCGGCATAAAGCTGCTGCTGGCGCAAGCGGCGGATGGCGCGTTCGTTGGCGTAGGCGGTGTAATTGCCGATGTATGCCGTCAATCGGCCGCTCTCCAGCTCGGCGATGTGGGTCGCCAGGCCGTCGAGCAGATAGCGGTCATGGGAGATGATGATCACGCAGCCCGGATAATCGCGAATCGTCTCTTCCAGCAACCGCTTGGCGGGCAGATCGAGGTGGTTATCCGGCTCATCCAGCAACAGCAGTTGCGGCTGTTGAACCAGAAGCCGGACCAGCATGACCAGTTTCTTCTGCCCACCGCTCAAATGATCGGTCAACGTCGACCAGCGATCCTTGCCCATGCCCAGCGCCGTCAACGTCTCCTTGACCTTGCTCTCGTAGCGCAGACCGTCGAGCTGGTCAAAGCGGTGGAGCAGGCGCTCCTGATTTCGCATGGCCTTCTCGAGCGCCACGGGGTCGTTGTAGACGTCCGGCTGGGCCATGCGATCGGCCAGCAGGTCGAGTTCCCGTTCGATCTCGCCCAGTTCGGGCAGGGCGGACATCGCCTCCTGCAAAACCGTGCGGCCGGCGGGCAGACGAGGTTCCTGCTCCAGCCGTCCCCAGGTCAGACCGGAGATGCGGAACACTTGCCCCTCGTTGGCGGGTATCTCATTGGCGATGAGCTTCATGATCGTCGATTTGCCCGCGCCATTGGGGCCGACCAGGCCGATACGTTGGCCGCGCTGGATTTCCCAGGTTAGATCGGAAAAGATCGGTCGTCCGGCCAGCGCGACGCCGATGTGGTCGAGTTTGACGATGATCTCGGCCATATTTGCCTCCCAAAATAAAAAAAGCCGGGGTTGTTATGCCCGGCTGAAAAAGTCCCACCAATCACTTTACATAATAATCATTCACCAGGCGTGCTTCGAGAAGGCTTCCCGAAATTGGAAGCCAGGATGTGCGTTTGCACGATCCGCATGGTGAAGCCTGACAGGAATGACATCGCCCACAATGTAGCTCAAATCCGGTGAAAAGGCAACTTTCGGCAACGATGATATACTGGGTTGGATTCAACTATGACACACCTGAAAAATCGGCCAAGCCGACTGGTCCTTACCTTATTGCTCCTTGCCCTGCTGTCGGCCGCCTGTGGCATCTTGCCGGGCAGCCCCGAGGCAGAGGCGACATCCGCGCCTGTTGTTACCGTTCCGGCGGCCACGCCGTTGCCGCCGGCGACGCCCGTGCTTTCCACCACACCCCAGCCACCCGCGCCGGTTTCGTCCCTTCGGCTGTGGATCCCGCCGGAGATCGGCGCGCGCACCGAGGCCGGAGCCAAGGAGCTGGCGAATCAGATTCGCGATTATCGCGCGATGCACGCCAATCTGGACATCATCACCGAGCAAAAACCTGTTGAGGGGCCGGGCAGCATGGTCAACTATTTGCGCACCGGTCGGGGGGTCGCCCCCAGCGTGATGCCCGACGTCGTCGCCGTGCCCACCTCGCTTCTGGCCGATGCGCGGGTGCGAGACCTCTTCTATCCGCTGGAGGGCCTCATCGATCCCGCCTTCATCAACGACATCTTCCCCGCTCCGGCGGCCCAGATCGCGGTCGAGAACCATCTGTATGGTTACCCATTCGCCTCCGCAGGGCTGACGCACCTGGTCTATAACACCACCGTCGTCACCGGAACTATCCCGCTGGAGTGGACGCGATTTATCTCCGACACCAACCACACGATGGTGTTCCCGGCCGACAGCCGCGAGGGGGCCATGCTGGGCCTTCAGTTCTATCTGGCGGAGGGTGGAACGCTGGTGAATCAATCCGGCCAGGTGGCGCTGGAGGCCGATCCGCTGGCGCAGGCGCTGGCGGAGATCGCCGTCAACAAGGGCAATCTGCTGCAGAGCTACCAGCTCAAGACGCTCGATGAGGCCTGGCAATATTACCAGTTGGGGTTGAGCAACACGATCTGGATGCGCGCCAATCATTACCTTGGGCGACGAGCGGCCGATCTGTCGTTCATCGCCCCACAAGCCTTCTCGGCCGTCCCCGGCCCCGAGGGCGCGCTGGTGCCCCTGACGACGAGTTGGGCATGGGCCATCACGACCAGCGACCCGGCCCGCCAGGCGGCGGCCGCCGATCTGATCCTCTACCTGACCACGCCCGATAATTTGGCCCTGTGGAGCGGGCGCAGCCAGGTGATGCCGGCCCGACGCAGCGCGATGGCTCTGCTGGCCGCGAACGACCCGTACTACGGGTTTCTGGAGGAGCAATCGGAGGTCGCACGGGCGATGCCCGTCAACGAGACCAGCCGGGTGATGGACGTGATCGGCGACGCCGTCTTTCAGGTGTTGACAACCGATTCCCCGCCCGGGACTATCGCCGAGCAGGCGGTGGCGGCGTTGCGCCAGTAGCCGGCGATAGCCCCGGCTACATCTTCCACAGCCTCCCGCACCGGTGGCGAGAGACCTTCCCCGAAGGCCATGGACTCCGGGCAGATACCCAGCACGTGGGCGTTCGCGCCGGTGAGGCCCGCCAGATAGACGGCCAGCAAGCCCAGCGACAGAGTGTGGGTGCTGCCGCCCGCGCTATCGGCCTGGTGCGCGCACAGCCAGCGGATCGCCCCGGCCGCCTCGTCCAGCCGGATCGCGTCGATAAACAGGATTTCGTCGGGGGCGAAACGAATGATGGGGCCGAAGCAGTTCTCCGGCGCGTGGCCGCAATCGATGAGCAGGAGGCAGTCGTGCGGCTCAATCAACTGCCTCAACCGGTCGATAACCGCCGGCCCCGCGCCATCATCCCCGCACAGGGATTGACCCACTCCCACCAGCGCCAGACGCGGCAGGGAGCGATCAGGCCGGGTCAAAATCCGGCTCAGGCTCGTTTTCCAGGGCGAGTTGCTCAATATCTTCCGGCTCCCCGTAGAGAACAGTGAAACGGTCGCGCCCCAAATCGGCCAGCTCCCAATCGTCGTTCGACAGCGTGATGCAATCGAAACGGCAGGAGTAGGCGCACTGGCCGCAGAACGTGCACCGATCGATATGATAGCGGAGGACGTACCGCTTCGTGGCCTTGTCGACGGTGATGAGTTCAATCGCCGCTGCGGGGCAGTCCTTCACGCACAGGGCGCAGCCCGTACAGTCCTCGGGATGCCAGCGCAACAGGCCCCGGAATCGCTCGGCCGCGGGCCGTCGCTCGACCGGGTAAAGCTCGGTGACCGGACGACGGAACGCCGAGCGAATCATGTCGGTGACCATGCCAATCTTTTTCATCTCAACACCCTGATGACCAGAATCAGCAACCATTGGCCGATGACGAGCACCGAGCCGATGCGCCACCACAGGCTCACCGTCTGGTCGATTCGCAGTCGGGCCAGAACCGTCTGCATCATGACGACGATGATCAACAGCCCGAACGACTTGGCCGTAAACACGATCGGCGCCAACGCCCCTTCGCCGACGCCTCCCAGATAGAGCGCCGTCACCAACATGAGGCCGATGACCAGCGCGGTGGCGCGAGCCAGCGTGAAGAGCGTCAGCCCGCGGCCGCTGTACTCGGTCAGCGCCCCGGCGACGATCTCCGTCTCGGCTTCCGGCGCGTCGAATGGCGGCATCTCCAGCTTGCCCATCAGGCCGATGATGGCGACGATGAACGTGAACGGCAGGGTCAGCACAAACCACGGGCGACCGGCGGCCGATTGCGCCAGCTCCCAAATCTGCCAGCTGCCCGATTCACCGGCGATCATCAGGGCGATGGACGGACTGAGGAGGGCCAGGATGAAGGGCGCCTCATAGGCGAACATCTGCGTGAAGACCCGCAAGGCGCCGGTCAACGAGAAGCGATTGCGCGTTTGTGCCCCCGCCAGCCCGGTGCAAAGCGTCAGCAGGCTCAGCAGGTAGAGCGAGACGATCAGGTCGCCGGGGAAGCTGAAGACCGGCGGCATGCCGAACAGGGGAACCGCCAGCGCGGCCGTCAGCGTCCCGGCCAGAGCCAGGATGGGCAACGCGGCGAACAGGAGCGCGTTCGTCCCTTGCGGCTGGATCTCTTCCTTGCCCAGCAACTTGAGCGCGTCGGCATATGGCTGGAACCAGCGCGGCCCTATCCGGTTCTGAAAGCGGGCCAGCAACTTGCGGTCGACCCATTGATAGAATAGCCCGGCGGCGATGAGACCCAGCCCCGCCGGGAAAAACATCAGGTAAATCAGGTCACGAACGATGGTCATGTGATGATCCCTTATCCCAATGATGGATTCTCACCTGTTTTACGCCGGTAATAATCGATGCCGTAGCGACGAAGGTCCGCCCACGACCAGGTTTTCTCCTGCCCGTCGCGCCTCGCCTCGCGCAGGGTGACGGCGCGGTCGTTGCAGGAGAAGCACGGGTCGATGCCGACCAGGATCATCGGCACGTCGGCCAGATGGTGACCGACGGCCTGGGTGATCACCGATCCCATGTTGCACAGCGTCGGTGTGCGCACTTTGATCCGGTCGGGCGACTCCCCGCCGGTGGAGCGAATAAAGTAGAACAACTCGCCTCGTGGCGCTTCCACCCGGCTGATCACCTCGCCCGGTTTCATCTTGCGCGGCATCCGTTTGACGGTCAGCTCTCCTTCCGGCATAGCGTCGAGGATCGCCCGAATCACCCGGTAGCTGTCGAGCAGTTCATCCAGACGCACGAGAAAGCGGGACTCCAGATCGCCCGTCGGCAGGGTGATGAGCTTGACCGGGAAGTCGTGATAGGCGATGTAAGGGGCGTCGATGCGCACATCGCGCTCCACGCCCGAAGCGCGGGCCGTTGGTCCCACGACGCCCAGTCGCAGCGCCTCGTCTTTGGTCATCGAACCCACCCCGCGCGTCCGCTGCAGGAAGAACGTATCTTCGTTCACGACGCCTCGATAGTGATGCGTGCGTTCCTCCAGAAACTCCAGCCCCTTCAGGATGGCGGCGGCCGCCTCATCGGTGATGTCGAACTTGACCCCGCCCAGGATGTTGGCCGAGTAATGCACGCGATTGCCGCTGACCTGTTCCAGGATATCCATGACGGTCTCGCGGTCGCGCCAGGTGTACATGAAGAGCGTGTCGAACCCGGCATCGTGGGCGGCCACGCCCAGCCAGAGCAAATGGCTGTGGATCCGCTCCAGTTCGGCGATGATCTCCCGGATCGCCTGGGCGCGGGGCGGGGCTTCCACCTCGGCCAGCTGCTCCACGCCGAGCGTATAGGCCGTGGCGTGGATGTGGGAGCAGATGCCGCAGATGCGCTCCAGCAGATAGAGGTTTTGCGTCCAGTTGCGGCTCTCGGTGCCTTTCTCGATGCCCCGATGGGCGTAACCGAGTCGGACCGAAGCCCCGGTGACCGTCTCTCCCTCGACCGTGAACTCGAAATGGCCCGGCTCTTTTAGCGCGGGATGTTGCGGCCCGATGGGAATGATAAATTTATCGGCTGTTTGCGTCGGATTCATGGCAGTTCTATCCTTCCGGTAACGCTGAGGCGATCTCAAAATCCTTGCGCATCGGCCACACGCCTTCGGGCCAGTCGTCGGGGATGAACAGGCGACTCTGATCGGCCGCCCCGGCGATCTCAACCCCCAATATCTCGGACAATTCGCGCTCGTAAATGCCCGACAGGGGCACCAGATCGCGCAGCGTGGCCACCACGGGCTTCTCTCGCGGTATGCTCAGTCGCAGGGTCACCACGGCCGCCCCTTCGGCGAAGTGATAGAGCACCCACAACTCGCCCGTCTCTACGCCCGGGTCCATGCCGGTGATGGCGGCCAGATAACCCCAGCCGCCCCTCACCAGTGCACCGGCGGCGGCCAATAGATCATCAGGGTCGATGTCGAAATCCAGCCGGTGCGGCTGGGGCCGGTTACTCCCTCGCGCCCACTCGGCCAGCAAACGCTCAGCGCGTTCCAATCGGGTCTGCGTATTCATCGATTCGTTCCTCTTCCCGCGGGGCTTCATGCGGGTCGATACCCATCTCGGCCACCAGATGATCGATTTCGGTCGAGCGGTCCGGTTGCAACTGCTTTAGCAAGGTTACCACGCCGTGGATGATCGCTTCGGGCCGCGGCGGGCAGCCGGGAATGTAGGCATCCACGGGGATGGCCTCGTCAATGCCCCCCAGGATGTTGTAGCAGCCGCGAAACACGCCGCCCGAGATGCTGCACGTGCCGACGGCGACGACGAACTTCGGCTCGGGCATCTGCTCGTAGACCCGGCGCAACCTGTCTATGGATTGGCGCGTGACCGGTCCGGTGCAGACCAGCACATCGGCGTGGCGCGGGCTGCCCTGCAGCTTGATGCCCAGCCGCTCCAGATCGTAGCGCGGCGTCAGCGTGGCCAGGATTTCGATGTCGCAGCCGTTGCAAGAGCCGCTGTTGTAATGGACCAGCCAGGGTGAGTTGGCCAGCGCCCAGTTGCGCACCCTTTCCAGCAAACTTTTCAGATTTCGAGTCGAGCCTGTGACCATCATGTCAACATCTCCGTTCAACGTCTACGTTCAACGTCTCCGTCATCACCCAATATCCACTAACTCAGCAACAGGATAATCATTGTGATCGATAGCCCGACAAGATAAAGGAGCAGCGGAACCCATAGCCCGATTCCGATGGTGATGCCGCCGGTGGCCAGCCCGGCCGTCGCCAGTACCAGCGCGCTCAGGTGAAGGACGGCGAAGAAGAGGGCGACGATGAAGAACTGCCGGTAGCCGGGCGCGGCCTTGGTTGTCGAGGCGATCTCTCCCCCGGCATACAGGCTGGATTTGTCCGAGTCGGCATGAGCGGCCGCGGGAGCCATCAAACGGCCGACCAGGTAGAGCAGGGCGACGAGCGCGATGTAGATGACGAAAGCAACCGGTGGCGAAGTCAGCATTGTCATTAGTTCCTATCCTTGCGACTCATCGAACAAAGAAACGCAACAGATCGGCCGCCGCCGGGACGGTCAGCCAATCGGCCAATATGGGCATCACGCCCAACAGGATGATGGCCGCGGCCAGAATGACCAGCGGCACGGTCATCGCCAACGGGATCGACTGGCCGTTGACGACGGCCGCCGCCGGTTGGTGCCGGTAGAGCCGGTTGATCAGCGGCGCGTAGTAGCCCAGAGACAGGACGCTGCCCAGGGCGGCGATGATCAGGACGACCAGGATGGCCATGTCCTGCGTTTGCGCCCCGGCCATCAACACCTGCCATTTCGACATGAATCCCACCAGCGGCGGCAGCCCGGCCAGGCCCATCAGCGCCAGGCTTAGCACCAGCGCGATGACCGGATAGCGCCGGGCAGCGCCCGACAAATCGTCGATGACCAGACCCTTGTGGTCGCCGGGTTCGCTTTCATTCGCCGCGCCTGATCGGTGTTGCAGGCCAAAGAGCAACGCGCCGACGGCCATGAAAGCCAGCCCCTTCATCAGGCCGTGGCTCAGCAGATGGAAGAACCCGGCCTGCGCGCCTGCCGGCGTGCCGACGTATAGGGCCACGCCCAGCCCCAGGGTCATGTATCCGACGTGGGCGATACTGGAGAACGCCAGCAGCCGTTTTACCTGTCGCTGCGGCAAGGCCATCAGATTGCCCAGCAGGATGTTGAACAGCCCGAAGCCGATCAGCAACGCGCCCCAAGTGACGGCCGCCCCGGCCAGCGCCGATAGCGCCCGGAGCAAGGCGATCAACCCCGCCTCGATGACGACGGCCGACAGGATGGCGCTGATACCGCTGGGAGCTTGCGAGTGAGCGTCGGGCAGCCAGGTGTGCAGCGGCACGAGGGCGGCCTTGATGCCGAAGCCGATGACGAAGAGCGCTCCGGCCGTCACCCATAGCGGCGTGCCCGTCGTGGAGGTTTCCAGCGCCGCCCTAATCTCCAACACGTCGAGCGTGCCGGTGGCCAGGAGCGTCAGGGCGATGCCCAGCAGGATGAACACCGAGCCGGTCGAGCTTTGGATCAAATACTTGATGCCCGCCTCGAGGGAGGCGCGATCGTGGATGTAGAACACCACTAGCGGGTAGGAGGTGATGGCCATCAACTCGAACCACATCCACAGATTGAACAGGTCGCCGGCGCTGCCCAGCCCGATGATCGCTCCGGTCAGCAGCAACAGCAGCGCGTAATGCTTCTCGGAACCCTCTTCCCGGCCGATGGCGGGGCCGGAATAGAGCAGGATGACCGTGATCAGGGTCATGACCAGGCAGGCCAGCAGGACGCTCAGCCCGTCGAAGCGCATGGTTACCGCGCCCAGCGTCCACGTGGCCGCGCTTGCCAAATCGACGTCGCCCGCGGCAAAGAAGGCGACGAGCGCCCGGCCAAGGCCGAACCAGCCGACGGCGATGCACAGCAGGCTGAGCCAGTGGGCCAGGTTACGGCGCGAGCCGGTGATGATGCCGATGCGGCCGATCACATAGACAAACGGCGCTGAGAGGATCAGCCAGAGAATGAGCCGGACAAATGGCGGAAGGGTCATATCACACAACCCCTTGCAATAAAAGGACCAGCAGGGCGATTAGCCCCAGGATGATCCCGACGATATTCCAGGTTAGCCGGCCGGTTTGCGTTTTTTGCAGCAAGGCAGCCGAGTGGCGCGTGGCGGAGACGACCGCCCCGGCCGATCCGTTGAAAAACGATTCGATGCGGCCGACGCCCGGCGCAACCCGTGACTCTTCCCCAGGGGTATGGCTCGCGCGCCGGCCCACAACCAGACCGGCCAGCGTCAGGCTCAGGATGATGAGCGTCGATGGCGCCAGGATGGTGTGCGTTGAGATGAGGCTATCCGCGGCCCGATGCGGCAGAATGAGGCCAACGTGGAAGGGGAGCGTCGCCCGCATCCAGTCGGCCAGCGGCTCCGCGAGCAGCCAGGCCGACATCACGCCGGCAGCCAGCAAGGCCAACGGCAGCGACATGGATAGCGGCACGTGCAGGCGCGCCTCTGTTGCTCCGTGCCGGGGCGGGGCGAAGAACACCATCCGGCACATGCGCGCGGCATAGATGGCCGTGATGGCCGCGCCGGCCGCCAGTGGCAGGTAGACGCCCAGCGGATTACTTTCCAGCGCGGTCTCCAGCAGCAGCTCCTTGCTCCAGAAGCCGTTGAAGAATGGCAGGCCGACCAGCGCGGCCGCCCCGATGAGAAACGGCGCGGCCACCCGGGGCATCCGCCGCCACAATCCGCCCATCTCGCGCATGTCGCGCGTGCCGAGCTGGTGGATGATGGCCCCCGCGCTCAGGAACAGGAGCGCCTTGAACAGCGCGTGGCTGAACAAATGGAACTGGCTCTCGAAAATCGCCCCGATGCCGACGGCCGCCACCATATAGCCGAGCTGGCTGACCGTTGAATAGGCCAGCACCTGCTTCAGATCGTTGCTGAAGACGGCGAACAGCGCCGCCAGCAGGGCAGAAGTGACGCCCATGGCGATGACGACGGCCGACCACCCCGGCACGCCCTCAAACGCGGGATAGAACCGGGCCAGCAGATACACCCCGGCGTTGACCATCGTCGCCGCGTGGATGAGCGCGCTGACCGGCGTCGGCGCTTCCATGGCGTCCGGCAGCCAGATGTGGAGCGGGAACTGGGCGGATTTGGCCATCGCCGCCAGCAGGAAGCCGAAGGCGACGACCGACAGGACTCCGCTCGGTAGCGTCCCGGCGGCCGCCAGCAGCGTGCTGACCTGCAAGTCGGGCAGGTAGGCGGCGGCCACGATGATGCCGATGAGCAACCCCACGCCGCCCAGCTGGGTGATGATCAGCGCCTTGAGGCCGGCGGCCACGGCTTTGGGGTCGTCATTGTGGAAGGCGATCAGCGCGTAAGAGCAGAAGGCCGTCGCCTCCCAAAACAGGAACAGGAAGAGCAGGTTGCCGCTCAGCACCAGGCCGCACATCGCGCCGATAAAGATGAGTACCAGCGCGTAATAGCGGCCGAGTTGCTCCGCCCCGTCCATGTAGCCCCGCGAGAAGATGACCGTCAGACTGCCGACCGTCGTGGCGATGACCGCCAGGGCCACGCCGAGGCTGTCGGCGACCAGGGTCAGATCACCGGCGAACGCGCCGAAGGGCAGGCGAATCACCGCTTCGCCCGACACGCCCCAGTGCGAGGGCCACAGGAGCAGGATGGCGGCGGCCGCGGCGGTCAGCGAGGCAACGGCGGCCGCCACATGCTGCGCTCCAGGTCGCCGGTCGCCAAGCAGCCGGACAGCAATCGCACCCATCCAGGGCGCGCCAATTGCGATCAGGATAAGTGAGGATGCCATAGCGCTTCCCGTTGTCATTAAGTTGTAGATTGAGTTCCTCGTCTCACGGGGCGGGGAACCGCTTTCCAGCCGATGTTAATGCTGGAGTTGTGAAAGTTGGGCGGCGTCCAAATGGCCCGTCCGCCGCTTGATTTGTACCACCAGCGCCAACGCCAGAACGGCGACGATGGTATCGACTACGATAACGGTCAGGGCGATGCTCTGGGCCAGATTCACCCGGCCGACGGCGTCCCCGGCCACGATCAGGGCCAGGATCGCCGCTTTGGTCATGATTTGCAGGGCAATGATGGCCTTGATGAGGTTGCGACCGGCCAGCAGGGCGTACAGCCCGACCCCCAATAGAGCGATGATTCCGATGAAAGCGACTTGCAGGAAGGTCATGGTTGCGCCTCCGCTTGGGGTTTGGCCGCCTGACGCGACTCCCCCAGCAAGCTAAGCACGCCCATGACGCCGGAAATGATGATGGCGATCTGCACCATCAGGTCGAGCAGGCGATTCTCCCACACCTGGATGATGAAAGGCGCTTCGGCCGCGGCGAGGGTCTCCATGCCGGGCAGTTGCGGCAGGATGAGCCACAGCAGCAGCCCGCAGGCGACGAAGATGAGCAGCCAGGCGAACGGTCGGGGGATGATCGACGCGGGCATCGATTCATCTTCAGCCATGCTGATCGCAAAGGCCAGCAATACCGTGATTAGCCCGGCGCCGACGCTTAATTCGATGACCGCCACTTCCGGGGCGCCAAAGCGATAGAGAAGGAGGGCGGTCACTGCGCTGAGTGCCGCTAACCAGAGCGCGGCCGTTAGGGGGCGCGACCGGATGGTCATGATCGCGCTGAATATCAGGCCGATAAAGAGGACTTCATCCAGGAACGGCATATTAATCCTTGCCTCCTGATATGACCTTACCTTGTCGGCGGCAAATTAAATAGTGACAGTTGTCATGCTCCCGGCATGACAAATATCCTAAATTGTGAAAATTATCACAAGAGTGAGGGGTGAGGTTCAGCCAGCAGCTTGCGATACAGCGCCACCATCCGCCCGGCGATGATCGACCAGTCGAACTGTTCCGCGCTCTGTCGCGCCGCGCGGCCCATCTCGTCGCGGCAGGACGGATTGGTCAGCAGCTCATACATGCGTTCGGCCAGCGCTTCGGGGTCGCGCGACGGCACGTGATAGCCGGTCACCCCGTCCTCGACCAGAAAGGACAGCCCGCCGACGTCGGAGGCGATCACCGGCCGCCCCATGGCCATCGCCTCCAGCGCCACCATGCCGAAGCTCTCGTAATGCGAGGGCATGACGACCATCTCGGCCGCGGCGTAATAGTTTGGCAGCACGTCCTGGTCCTTGGCCCCCAGAAACAGGACGAAATCGTGGATATTCAGCTCCTGGCGCAATGCCTGAAGCCGTTCCATCTCCGCGTCGGGGCTGTCGGCCCAGGGATCGCCGCCGATGATGGCCACGCAGGTGTTCTCGAGGACCGCGGGATGGCGCTGCCGGATGAGAGCCATGGCCTCTATCAGGGTGTCGATGCCTTTCAGCGGCTCGATGCGCCCGGCGAACATGATGTTCTTGTCGCCACAGGGGATACCGACGCGCTTCTTGGCCTCTTTCTTGTCGATGGGGTGGAAGCGCTCCAGGTCGACGCCCGGCGGGATGATCACCACCTTGCTCATGTCCGCGCCATACAGCCAGTTGAGTTGGGCCTTCTCGGCCGGGGTGGCGGCGATGATGCGGTCGGCCACGGACATGACGTGGCTCTCGCCGTCCAGCCGCTCCTGGGGGGCGCGTTCGCCAGGGCCGGTGGCGATGCGATTCTTCATGTGGCCCAGGGTGTGGAACATGTGGACGATGGGCGTCTCGCCCCAGTAGGCCTCCAGCTTCTCGGCCACGAGGCCCGACAGCCAGTAATGGCTATGGATGAGATCGTAATGCAGCCCCTCGCGCCGGGCGAAGGCGGCCACGCCGGCGGCGAACTCGTCCAGGTAGTTGACGATGTCGCCCACCGGGATCGGCGCTTCCGGCCCCGCGGGGATGTGGATGACGCGGGCGCGCTCGCCCAAATCGTGATTGACCATCGGCACGCAATCGTCCTGCGAGCGGGTGAAGACATCGACATGGATGCCCATGCGCCCCAGCTCACGGCTGAGATCGCGCACGTAGACGTTCATCCCGCCCGTTTTCTTGCCGCCCAGCATGGCCAGCGGGCAGGTATGCACGCTCAGCATGGCCACGCGAAGATCGGCCGCGGCCGGTTGCTCGTCATCCAAATAGGGAAACAGATCGTTGTTGGTCATGTGATTCCGCGGGCTACGCCCGCTCGATGTGCAAGCGATAGATTTTCGTGTCGGCCGCGCCGAACCGGTATTTATACTCTTCATCACCGCGCATGAAGTCGAACTCGCGGCGGCCAAGCCGGATAGCCTCGTTGATGGCCTCGGCCGTCAGCACCACGCCGGGACTGAGCGCGGCGAACGCGGCCGGGTCGAGGCCGGAGTTATAGACCCAGATGCGACCGTTGTAATCGAAGTTGAACAGCGCCGCCGCCCGTCGGTCTTCCAAAGAGGTGAACATCAGTTGCAACGTTCCATCGGCCAGAGCCGCGCGGCCGACCTCATGAAAAAGCGCGCGACGTCCCTCATTGAGCCAATCCCGCTTCTCGAAGGTGCTCTTTTGCAGCAGGTCCAGGAAGCTGTCGATCTCGGCGGCGAGGTCGCTTTCCGGGCCGACGATAGTCGTCTCGACGCCCGCGCCCTCGGCTCGCCGCATCTTGCGGGTTAGCTCCCGCCGCTGCTTGCTGTCGAGGGATTCCAGATAAGCTTCTTCCGACTCAGGCAGGGTGATGACGGGGCAGACGTCGAGGAGAGTTTCGGTGAAGGGGGCGTTGGCTGGTTGGGCGATAGCCGGCAGCAGGGTGAGGGTGGGCGAATCGGCGGGGATATTGCACAGGTCGAGGGCGCTCCAGTGCGGCACATCGACTTGCTCCAGACAGTCCCACGTCGCCCGCCAGACGGCCTCGGCCTGTTCAGGCGCGACGATGATATCGAGGTAATCCGACTCCTCGATGCAGCCGTTGAAATGCAACTGCCCGCCGAGGTTGTAGAAGCAGCCGATGCCCAGGAGGCGGCCGTCATCGTCGCGCGTGACGACTGTCATCAGGGTCGTGTCCGGCGGCTGGAGGTGCGTCCACCAGGCGCGTTGGTAGGCGTGGGTCTGGAACGGCGTGGCCGTGATGCCCCGCGCGGCAAGCTCGTCCCACTCGGCCGCCGGTATGTCGAACGCCGACTCCCCGATGATTAGCTCCGTCCTCATAAATCCTGCCTGAAAAACAATAGGTTATTGGTTTGATTATAGCGCGTGGCCGGGTGAGAACCTATAGGAATCGCATCAGAAACGGGATGATCCCCGACGTTGCCCGAATGGCCGCCACGTTCTACAATCAATGTTTCCCGCCCGCAGTTCCCTGCCGCGGGTTGACTATCACCCTAAGAAGAATTGATATGCATTTATACCTCATCCGACACGGACAAAGTTTCGTAAATCTGAAAGAGTGGACCGGCGGCAATCAGGATACCGGTCTGACCGAGCTGGGCCACGAACAGGCGGCCGCTCTAGGCTCGTGGATCCACAAGGAAGTTGACACCATCGACGCCCTCTACGCCAGCACCATGCGACGGGCACAGGAAACCGCCGGCTATGTCGCCCTGGCCTATAACATGGACATCACCCCCGATGATCGCCTGCGGGAGATCGGCAACAACCGGGCCGATCATCAGCCATGGCCCAACGACGACCTGCCCGAATATAGCGACTTCTGGGGCAGCGAGCGGCCGTTCGGCTCGATCACGCCTGAACGCGAGGGGGGCGAGAGCCTCATGCACTTCCGCACTCGTATCGGCACGTTTATCCAGGACATGATCGAACTGCACCGCGAACAGACAGTCGTCGCCGTCTGTCATGGCGGGGTCATCGAGCTTGCCCTCGACCACGTCTTCAATGTCGGCCCCTTCCGCCGATGCGAGGTGTGGACCATGAACACCGGCGTCACCCGTCTGGAGTTTGTCGAGCATCCGCGCCGCGAGATGTGGCGGCTCCACTATCACAGCCGCAGCGACCATCTGGTGAATATCGAGGTAGCTACCGAGATCACCCGCATCGTCAAGGCCCCCTGATCCCAATATCGTCCGCAGATTTCGCATATTTATCCGAGGCACAGCTCTGAAATATGTGCCGCTTGAACACGTTTTCTCTGTTTGGATAGCTCATGGATGTACAAATAACGGCGGATGAGCCGGATTACTCCCGCAAATGGTATGTGATGTCGGCCGTGGCCATGGCTATCTTTTTGGCGACCATCGACGGCAGCATCGTCAACGTCGCCCTGCCGACCCTGACCAGCGCGCTTGAAACCGACTTCGCCTCCATCCAGTGGGTTGTCCTCGCCTATTTGTTGACCCTGACGACACTACAACCCATCGTTGGCCGCCTGGCCGATATGTATGGCCGCAAGAACCTCTATAATTCGGGCTTCGTCATCTTCACCATCGGTTCGTTTCTGTGCGGGTTGGCGCCGACCGTCGGCTGGCTCATCGGCTTTCGCGTGCTACAGGGCATCGGTGGGGCGCTATGTCTGGCGCTGGGTCTGGCCATCGTGACCGACGCCTTCCCGGCGAGCGAGCGCGGCCGCGCGCTGGGCATCGCCGGCTCCATCGTCTCCATCGGCATCGTCGCCGGGCCGACTTTGGGCGGGATCATCATCGAGAATATGTCGTGGCACTGGATCTTCTTCGTCAACGTGCCCATCGGCATCATCGGCACCTACCTGGCCTGGCGGCACATTCCTCGCTCGCGGCCGCCGGGCGGCCAGAAGTTCGACCTGGGCGGTGCGGCCACGTTGTGCATCTTCCTGCTTTCCCTGCTGCTGGGTCTCACCAACGGGCAGCAGCAGGGCTTCACCAGCCCGCTGACATTGGGGCTATTCGCCGTCGCCGCCCTTTTTCTGGTCATATTTCTGGCCATCGAGTTCCGCCACGAGCAGCCCATCATCGACCCCAATCTCTTCCGCAGCCGCCTGTTTCGGGTCAATATCGCCACCGGGCTGTTGGTCTTCATCACCCTGGGTATCGGTATCCTCGTGCCGTTCTATCTGGAGATGGGGCTTGGCTATAACGTCCAGCAGGTCGGCTTTCTGCTGGCGGTGCTGCCCATCGGCCTGGGCATCACCGCGCCGATTTCCGGCTCGCTGGCCGACCGCTACGGCAGCCGGCCGGTCTCGGTCATCGGGCTGGCCGTGACCTTTATCGGCTATCTGGCGTTGACCACCCTGACCACCGAGACGACGGCCATCGGTTTCATGCTGCGCTATCTGCCGCTGGGCATCGGCATCGGCTTTTTCCAGTCGCCCAACAACAGCGCTATAATGGGCGATGTACCCCGCGAACGACTGGGGGTGGCCTCAAGCCTGCTGGCGATCACACGCAGCCTCGGCCAGACAGTCGGCTTCGCCGTCCTGGGGGCCGTATGGGCCGCGCTGGTGTTGCGCGCGGCCGGGGGAATGGTGGAAGGCGGCGTGGAGATGGCCTCCCCGGCGGCCATCACCGCCGGGATCACCGGCGTCATGGTGGTGACCTCCTGTCTGGTTGGCCTGGCGCTGGTCATCGCCCTCATCGCCTGGCGCAACGAGCGACGATTGGGCCTGTACTAGGCTACAGCCGGATGTCCTCGGCGTCGGCGATCACCCGCGCCGGCGCGGCGCTCTCCTGATTGGCCAGCGGGTCGTGATCGGTTAATGAGCCGAAATCCAGCCCGGTGA
>CAZZJN010000052.1:0-7146 GCA_964654505.1 uncultured Ardenticatenaceae bacterium
TGTCAGGAGGCGGTTATACTTATGAATATAAAGGCGTAACCTCACTTTGGCGTGTACCACCGCAGAAAATGGAGCAACTCGATGCCGAAGGGCGATTACATTTCACAAGAAAAGGCGGTATTCGTCTTAAGCGTTATTTGGAAGATACGCCAGGCGTCCCTATTCAAGATGTAATTTCTGATATCTTCCCGATTAATTCCCAAGCCGCCGAACGCCTCGGCTACCCCACCCAAAAACCCCTCGCCCTGCTGGAGCGCATCATCAGCGCCTCCAGCAACCCCGGCGACGTGGTGCTCGACCCGTTTTGCGGCTGCGGCACGACCATCGCCGCCGCCCAAAAGCTCGGCCGCCGCTGGATAGGCATCGACATCACCCACCTGTCCATCGCCCTGCAGAAGTACCGCCTGCGCGAGATGTTCCCCGACGCCGGGTTCCGGGTCATCGGCGAGCCGACGACGGAGCAAGGCGCCCGGCAGCTGGCCCGCGAAGACCGCTACCAGTTCCAGTGGTGGGCGCTGTCGCTCATCCGCGCCCGGCCCTTTGGCGGCGAGGCGAGCGGCAAGACGGGCAAGAAGGGGTCGGACCGGGGCATCGACGGCCTGATCACCTTCATCGACGACAACACCAACCGCGCCAGGCGGGTCGTCGTGCAGGTCAAGAGCGGCAAGGTCAAGAGCGGCGACATCCGCGACCTGAAAGGCACGCTGGAGCGCGAGGGCGCGGCCATCGGCGTATTCCTGACACTGGAGCCGCCGACGCGCGAGATGATCACCGAGGCGGCCAGCGCCGGGTTCTACCAGTCGCCCGGCTGGGGCACGACCCACCCCCGCCTGCAGATCCTCACCGTCGGCGACCTGCTGGCCGGGACGGCGCGCGTCGACATGCCGCCGACAGAGATGACCTTCAAGACGGCCGGCCGGGTGAAGGACGACGGACCGGAGCAAGGGGCGCTGTTCGACAGGGACGGGGATTGAGGGAGCGTGATGATCCGTAAAACCTGTATTGTTTCTTTCCGGCCGTGCGGGCACGGAGGAGGCGCTGATGATGTCGATTAGTCAAATTCAGGACAGTTTATCCATCAAGCGCCGAAACTGGCCGGGAGTGATTCTGCTGATGCTGGTGTACGCGGCCGTTATCACGCTGATCGTCGATCTCGACCGCCCGGCCGACGGGCTTTTTTCGGTCAGCCGCCAGGCGCTTTTCGATCTGCAGGACAAGTTGAGACTCATCAGCCCGTGAAGGTTGCCTCACCGTTAGTGACAGTAGCGGCGTTAGTGACGTAAAGCCCATGAGAAACGATATTCAACTCTGCTAGGGAGAGGGTGAGACAACCGGCAACCTGTAGCGCATGCTTTAGCTTGCGTTCCGCCTGTGGCGCATGCTTTAGCTTGCGTTCCGACTGTGGCGCATGCTTACAGCTTGCGTTCCGACTGTGGCGCATGCTTACAGCATGCGGGAGGCTCGCAATCTAAAGATTGTGCCACAGCCGTTGGCGCGGCCGCCGAAAACCCGTTTCAACAGGCTTTGCCTGGCAACCTCGGAATCTATTCCGTGCGCTCGACCGCGACGGGAGCGGCCCCGGCCTCCGGTTGCGCTTCCATCACCAGCTTCACGCTGAACAAAATAATAACCATCCCGGCCAGCATGCCCAGACTGAACGTCTCGTGCAGGAAGAGCACGGCCCAAATCGAGCCAAAGACGGGCACCAGGAAGGTGACGCCGGCGGTGCGCGTCGGCCCCACGTGCTTGAGCAGGTAGAAGTAGAGCACGTAGGCGAAGGTGGTGGCCAGGAGGATCATGGCTGCCAGCGCGGCGATGGCCGCCGTCGACGGCCGGGTGGCGGGGGCGGTCAGCGTGCCGGGAGCGGCCAGCCACACGCCCGCGGCCAGCAACTGGACGGCCGAGGCCAGGGCCGGCGGCAGGCCGCTGAAATGGGTGGCGGCATAGACCGCGCCCGCGCCATAGCACAGGGCGGCCAGCAGCGAGGCCAGCACGGCGATGAGGATGATGGCGTTGAACGTCAGTTGCGCGCCACCCATCAGCACCGCCACACCGGCCACACCCAACAGAATGCCGATGAGCTTGCGGCCGTTCAGCGACTCGGCCCCCAGCGCGGCGGCGACCAGGGCGGTGAACAGCGGCGTGGTCGAGTTCAGGATGGACGCCAGCGACACCGGCAGCCGCAGTTCGGAGTAGGCGATGAGACTGAAGGGCAGGGCGGAGTTGAGCAGGCCGACGATGAGGTAGTGGCGCCACTTCTCCCGCAGCCGCAGCGTGGTGCGCAGGTCGCTCTCGCCGTGGGTGAGGCGGGCGACACCCAGCATGATCAGCCCGGCGATGACTACCCGCAGCAGCATGAGGTACAGCGGGCCGAATTCGGGCACGGCCACGCCGATGAACAGGAATGACGCGCCCCAGACGGCGCCCAGCAGCGTCAGCGCCGCGTAGTGGATGGGTTTCATGGAGATCCTTGGAAAATTACGAATGACGAATGACGAATGACGAATAGAGGTTAGCTCATATCCTACGATTTTTATTGAGAGCAGGCCAATGACAACCGGCAACCTGTGGCGCAGGCGTTTAGCCTGCGTTCTTTCCGGCCCTCGCAATCCGTCAGCCTGCGTTCTTTCCGGCCCTCGCAATCCGTCAGCCTGCGTTCTTTCCGGCCCTCGCAATCCGTCAGATTGCCCTGCAGGCTGTGGCGCAGGCTTTTAGCCTGCGTTCTTGCACTACCGGCGGCCGAAGATGAGGCGAGAGTTCCGTCATTAAGCCATTGCCCCCGGCCGCCTGATTGACTACACTTCAGATAATTGGCCAGGGGGGAGGGGGCCATACCCTTACCCACATAACCTCCCCGGGAGTGACAATCCATGACCCGCAACGCGCGTTTCCGGCTGCTCGTCCTGTGTGTTGTTTGTCTGACCCTCGTCCCCGCCGTAACTGTAGCGCAAGCTGTCAGCTTGCGAGAGCAGCCCCCGGCCCCCGGCGCCTCCCTCCGCAGCGATCCCGACGACCGCTTACTGCCCTCCCTGATGCCCCCCGGGCTGCCAAATGACATACCCATGCCGCCCGACGTACAAGCGCCGCCCGCCACCGCCAACGGCACGGCCGCCAACGGCCCGACCGCCAACGGCACGGCCGCCAACGGCACGGCCGCCAACGGTACGGCCGCCAACGGTACGGCCGCCAACGGCCCGGCCGCCAACGGCCGATCCGCCGACCACTTTCAGGACGAGGGCGATTGGGGCCGCGTCGTCTATCAAAACTATGACAGAAACATCGGCCAGTATGACCTCTTCGTCATGCGTGATCTGCGTGGAGGGATGAACAACAAGCGACTGACGAACGATAAGGCCATTGAATTCCAACCGGCCCTCAGCCCCGACGGGACGCGCATCGCTTTCGCCTCCGCCCCGCACATTAAAGATAACCAATACGAGGACACCGAGATCTATGTCGCCACATTCAATTACCTCACCGCGACCATGGGGCCGCCCGTTCGGCTGACCAATAACGACACAGACGAGTATTGGCCGGTCTGGTCACCCGACGGCAAGCGACTGGCTTTCTATCGCATCCTTGGCCAGTTGCCGAACCGGCAGTCGGACATCTTCGTCATGAACGCCGACGGCTCCGGCCAGACCAATATCACCAATCATCCGAGGGGGGACGGCTTTCCCACCTGGTCGCCCGACGGCCAACAAATCGCATTTTCGTCCAACCGCACGGGCGATTATTACATCTATGCCATGAACGCCGACGGCAGCAACGTGCGGCAGCTGTCGAACCAGCGACTCAGCCTGCGCTCGGCCTGGTCGCCCGACGGGAAGAAGATCGCCTACAGCGCCGATGCCAACGGGGACAGCTGGTGGGAATTGATGGTCATGGATGCCGACGGCCAGAATCAGAAAGCCTTGATTGCATCAGAGCCGTTATTCGATATCGAGGTACGAAGCTGGGCGCCAAACGGCAAAACCATCACCTATACAAAGCCCAGGTACTTCGTGTATCAAGGGCAACTTTATTTAATGGATGCCACCATGTGGGCCTATGATTATATAGGCGAGCCGTGGGAAAATAATAATTTTCAGCTGGGCTACGGGGACGCCGTTTTCGACCCGTATTGGGGCACCATCGATACCCAGCCGCCACAGACGTCGATGACCGCGCTGCCGGCCGAATCCCCGGCTTTCTTCACCATTCGCTGGGGCGGCGCGGATCGCGGCGTGGCCGGGCTGAACACGATGGATGTGCAGATGCAGACCAACGGCGGGCCGTGGGTCGATTTGAAGCCTTACGAGGGGTTTACCTCGATGGAAATCGAGGGCGTTGGGGGGCAGCAGCTGGCCTTTCGCAGCCGTGGCCGCGATTTCGCCGGCAACGTCGAACCCTGGCCGAGCGCGCCCGACGCCAAAACGATGGTGGAGAATCGCCCGCCGGTCACCACCATGCGGCCGCTGCCGGCCTTCTCACGGGTGGGCGAGCCGTTGATCATCAGCTGGACCAGCCAGGACCCCGGCGGATCGAACATCAAATCGGAGGATCTCAATTTTCGCCTCAACAACGGCGTCTGGACAGCGTTGGAGCATAGCGGCGCTGAGCTAGGCGCCTGGTTCCAGCCGGGGGAGCATGGCGTGCAGCCGGGCGACAAGGTTGGCTTTCGGGTGCGCGCCACCGATTTCGCCCTCAATGTCGAGCCGTGGCCGCCCGATCCCGGCGACGGACTGACGTGGTTCTTCACGCGCCGGGCGGTTGGCCGCGCCGTCGATAATACCGGCAATCCGGTGGGCGGGGCGACGGTGGCCGCCACGCCGGCCGGACTGGCAGCCGTGGGGACCGCGGCCGACGGCCGATTCATGCTCCACATGGGAGCGTTGCCCCCGTCGCTGGCGCTGCAATGGGCCAAGGCCGGCTATGGCGTGCTGCCGCCGGCCACGCGGACGATGGCCAACGACCGCGGCGTCAGCCCGGTCATGCCGCCGGCCGTCGATGCGCTGGTCAACGGCAATTTTGAGGCCGCCGGCTGGGGAGCGTGGCAGCCGGACGGCTCCATCCCCCCCGAACGGTTGAGCGGCGCCGACCAGGCCCACACCGGGACGGCCGCCGCCGGGCTGGGGGAGCGCGTCGCGACATTCGGCAATCCGATTCGGGTGAAGGCGACCCCCGACGTGTACGAAGACCGGCCGGTGGTGGCCGTTGACGGCGAGGGCCGGGCCTTCGTGGTCTGGGCATCCGGCGACACAAAGACGCTCACCAGCGCCACCCGTCGCCCCGACGGCACGTGGACCGGCGCCGGACAACTGGGCAGCGGGCTGGGAGATTACAAACTGACCACCGCTCCGGATGGCCAGGTCTGGCTGACGGCCGTGGGGCAGTCCGTCCGGCTGTGGCGTCAATCCGGCGAAGGCTGGGCGACGGGCGAGACGATCCCCGACACCGCCGGGGTGAATCAATTCAGCCTGATCGCCGGACCGGGCGAGCGGCTGGACTTCGTCTGGTGCAGTCCGGATCGCACGGTCTATTACATGCGGCGTTCGGGTGGAGTCTGGTCGGCGAAAACACGCATCGGCGGCGGCAGCCCGTACATGTGGTGGTGTGACTTTCAGATGGCGACGACGCCCGATGGCTCTGTTCATCTCGCCTGGACCGAACCGGCCGGCGATATCGACGGGAGTTATGTCACCCTTCACCGGCGACGCGCCCCTGACGGATCCTGGGGGGCGGCCACCACCCTCTTCGGCGACGGATTCGGCTCCGTTAATCTGATGTCGGATGCGAGCGGCCGCGTCCATCTCCTGTGGCTAAACTACAGGTCGAACAACTACGGCAACTGGACGACATGGCAATATCGGCCGTGGAGCGACGGCGCGTGGGGGCCGCAGGAAACGCTGCGGCTGAACAAAAATATCCTCAGCAATTCGCCGGCGCAGGCTTCGGCCGACGGCGCGGTGCAGGTGATGATGGTGGAGGAAGGCCGGCAAATCCTGTTGCGGCGCGAACCGGACGGCTGGGTGACGGAGGAGTCGCTGCCGTTCGACTCCGGGTTCAACGCCGCCATGACCCTCGATGCCACGGGCGGGACGCGCTTTGCTTATTTGGCGAACGATCCGTTAGGGGTAAGCAGCCTCTTCTATCTGACCCGCTCGCCGGGTGGCGACTGGGTCGGGCCGGTCAATGTGGCCAAGGCCGCCGGCGAGGCACATGTTTTCTGGGCGTCTCCCGGGCTGGCGGTGGACGCGCAAGGCAACCCCTACGCGGCCTGGCTGCAATATGGGCCGGGCGCTGGTGGGGGCTTCACACAGCCTGATGTAGCTTTTGCCGGGCCGGTGGTGGCCGCCGGGGATGGCGAATCGATCCTGTCGCAGACGGTGGCCGTGCCCGCCGGGATGGCTAATCCGACGCTGTCGTTCGTCTACCAGTCGCGCGGCACGTTGCGGCTGGAACTGGCGGAATCCGACGGCACGCCCTTGCTGGCCAAAGAGCTGGCGCCGTACCCAACCGGCATGAGCCATGAGTGGCTCGATATGTCGGCGTATAAGGGGCAGTCGGTCAAGGTCACCTTCCGGCTGGCGCAGGCGGCCAACAAGCCCGCGGGCTGGGCGACGGTCGATGACGTCAGTCTGGGCCGCGCCTATACCGACATCGCCGTGTGGGGCGAGAGCGGCCGCCGGCGGCCGGACGAAACGATGATCCACACCCTGACCGTGGCCAATCCCGGCGCGGTGGCTGCCGGCGGGGTGGAACTGGTCTATGATCTGCCCAGTGAGATGACCTTCGTCTCCGCCCAGCCCGCGCCGGCCGGGACGTCGCCGCTGCGCTGGACGTTCGCCTCGCTGGCTGCCGGAGCGCGGCAGACGATCACCATCACGCTGGCCGTCCCCCGCCAGGGGTCGCCGCCGTGGGTGTCGGCCACGGCCGACATCACCACGGCCGATGCCGAGCTGGAGCTGCTGAACAATACGACGACGATCAAGTCGCAGCTGGAGCATACGATAGGGCTGCCGGTTGTCCTGCGGCCGGATAATAATTAGGAATAACGATAAGACCTGTAGCGCAAGCTTTAGCCTGCGTTCCGCCTGTGGCGCATGCTTTAGCTTGCGTTCCGCCTGTGGCGCAAGCTTTACCTTGCAGTCTTCTAGCGACAAC
>CAZZJN010000052.1:7246-9838 GCA_964654505.1 uncultured Ardenticatenaceae bacterium
CTGTAGCGCAAGCTTTAGCTTGCAGTCTTCTAGCGGCAACCTGTAGCGCAAGCTTTAGCTTGCAGTCTTCTAGCGACAACCTGTAGCGCAAGCTTTAGCTTGCAGTCTTCTAGCGGCAACCTGTAGCGCAAGCTTATCCCATTTGTGATATAATTCACATATTAGTTCCCGACAGGTGGGCCACGGTTTGTCCGACCCTGCCGGGGCGATCTTGCCTCGGCCGCGCGTTGGTCCGCCAGCGGTGGCCCGCCACTGGAGGAGTCATGCGCAAGAGAACCATCGCCCTCGTCCTTGCGGCCGCGCTGGTGGCGCTGCCCTTCCTGCTGCTCGGCGCGGCGGCCGCCTTGCCGGCGACGCAACCCGGCGCCCCCAACCCCATCGTCTCGACCGACCTCATCGAGGCGGGTCCCTGGCACACCATCGAGATCGTCACGCTGGCTGACGGCACGCAACTGGAGCGGATCGGCATCAACGGGCCGCCCCAGCCGCCGCCCGGCTTCGAGGCGGAGCGCGCGCCGGTGACGCCCCCCGTCGGCCGCTCGCCCAACGCCGCCACGCTGGCCGTCCCCGCCTACAACTGGGTGTTCGGCTGCTCCTCCGTCTCGGCGGCGATGATCGGCGGCTACTTCGACCGCAACGGGCTGCCCAATATCTACACCGGCCCGGCCAACGGCGGCGTCATGCCCATGGACAACAGCGGCTGGCCGAAATGGACGGACGGCGCCGGGAAACAGTACCCCAGCCTGCCGCTGGCCGCCTCGCGCAACGGCATCGACGGACGCACCACGCGCGGCTCCATCGACGACTATTGGGTGGCCAACGACAGCCCCGCGCCCGACCCCTTCATCACCGGCGGCTGGACGCAGCACGCCTGGGGCGACGCTTTCGGCGACTACATGAAGACCAGTCAGTCCAAATATGGTAACCGCGACGGCGAGACCACTTTTTATAACTGGGAAATCGACGCGGGGCCGCTGACCTGCGCCCAGATGACGACCAACGGCGTGGCCGACAAGGACGGCTCCTACGGCCGCAAGCTGTTCTACGAGAAGCGCGGCTACAGCGTGACCGATTGCTATAACCAGAAGACGAACAACAACGGGGGCGGCTTCACCTTCGCCCATTACAAGGCGCAGATCGACGCCGGCTACCCGGTGATGGTCAACCTGAAGGGGCACACGGTGGTCGGCGTGGGCTATCAGGAGCCGAGCGCCATCACCATCCACGACACGTGGGATTACCAGACCCACCAGATGACCTGGGGCGGCTCCTACCAGGGCATGGTCATGCAGAGCGTCAGCATCGTCAACCCGGTGTGGCCGGGGCCGACGCCGACGCCGACGCGACCCCCCACGACATCGGGCCGGCTCTATCTGCCGGCGGCGATGCACATCAGGGCGACCGCGCCGACCGGCCCGACGCCCGGCCGCTGGGAGAACCCGCGCAACGAGTTATGGTTCCATGTGACGCCGAACCGGGCGGCCATCGACAAGTTCGCCTTCGAAGTGACGCTCCACCAGTGCGGCACGTGGACGATCACCCACCTGATCAAGGAGCCGATCGCCGACATGAGGTTCGCCTTCGGCGGCGAGTTTTACGCCTCCGGCACGTTCAGCTCGGCGACGGCCGCCGCGGGGACGGTGGGGCTGGACGACTTCTGCATCGATGAATGCGGCTATTGCTACACCGGCGGTCCGTGGAACTGGACGGCGACGTGGAAGAACAACAGCCAGCCGGCGGTCATAACGATCGGGATCGACCGCGTGAATGGGGTCGAGGCCGTCGCCTGGCCGGCGCTGTCGGCCTATCGGGCGCGCTGAGGTCGTCAGGGGTGGGGCGCGGATCAGCTATCGCGATCGCCCGCGAGGTTGCTATAATCCCACCCATGAGCCAAGCCACGATCACAACCCTGTTCCTCGATGTCGGCGGCGTGTTGGGCACCAATGGCTGGGATAATAGCGCCCGCAGCCGCGCGGCCGAGGTGTTCGGCCTCGACCCGGCCGACATGAACGAGCGGCACCACCTGACGTTCGACACCTACGAAGTGGGCAAGCTGAGCCTCGACGACTATCTCACCCGGGTGGTATTCCACGAGCCGCGGCCGTTCACCCCCGAGACGTTCCGCACTTTCATGCGGGATTGTTCGCGGCCCTACGACGACATGATCGGCCTGATCCGCGACCTGAAAGCGCGGCACGGGCTGAAGGTGGCCGTCGTCAGCAATGAGGGGCGGGAGCTGGCCGAATATCGCGTGAAAGCGTTCGGCTTGCAGTCGTTCGTCGACTTCTTCATCTTCTCGTCGTTTGTCCACTTCCGCAAGCCGGACGCCGACATCTTCCGACTGGCCCTCGATGTGGCCCAGACCCCGCCCGACAGCGTGCTCTACATCGACGATCGGGCGATGTTCGTCGATGTGGCTCGCGAGCTGGGCATCGACGGGTTGCACCACACCGGGTTGGAGAGCACGCGGGCGGCTTTGGCGGCGCGCGGTTGTTCCTGAGGTTTGTGAACCGGTGGTGAATCGTTGTTCGGCCGTTTGGCAGAATGGCGGGCGGGTTGATACACTACGGGGCGGTATTGTGCTGTAGCGCA
>CAZZJN010000052.1:9938-14302 GCA_964654505.1 uncultured Ardenticatenaceae bacterium
GGAGGCTCGCAACCTGACAGATTGCCTACTGTAGCGCATGCTTTAGCTTGCGGAGGCTCGCAACCTGACAGGTTACGCCACGGAATATGTTTTGATCAATGATTATGGAAGATAACACAACGACTGTTGAATTTCGCGACAGCGCCGCCCCGCTGGGCGAGACCTTGCGCGAGCTGGCCGACTCCATCAGCGGCGAGCGCGTCACCGTGCGCGAGCTGCTGGGTCTGGTCGGCGAGCAGGGGCTGCTGCTGGCGCTGATGTTTTTGGCCTTGCCGTTTCTGGTGCCCATCTCCATCCCCGGCGTCAGCACCGTCTTTGGGCTGGGGGCCATTTTGATCTCGATCGGCATCACGCTCAATCGCTTGCCGTGGCTGCCCGACCGGCTGCTGGATCGGCCGCTGGACGCCGCCAAGCTGAAGGTGGCCATCGAGCGTGGCGCGAACACCTTCGGCCGCGTCGACCGCATCAGCCACCCGCGGCTGGGCTGGATGACGCGCGACGGCATGATGAACCGGATGGCCGGGCTAGGCCTGCTGGTCTGCTCCGTGCTGCTCATCTTCCCGCTGGGCCTCGTTCCCTTCAGCAACACCCTGCCCGCCTGGGGCATTTTGCTGCTGGCCGCGGGGCTGCTGCAGCGCGACGGCGTGCTCATCCTGCTGGGCTATCTGTTCCTGCTGGGCACGATCACCTACTTCACCGCGCTGGCCTGGGGCATACTGGCCGGGGCGCAATGGGCCTTGAAGTTCGCCCCCGATTTCGTCCTGGACTTCCTGAAATGACATTCCTGATTCCCAATTCCCAATTCCTAATTCCCAATTCCTAATTCCTAATTCCTAATTCATCGTTCCCATCATGGTTACCTACAAAACCCATCGCTCCATCACCCCTGAAGAATTCACCGACGTCCTCAATCGCTCCACGCTGGGCGAGCGGCGGCCGGTCGACGACCCCGCGGCCATCGAAGGCATGGTGCGCAACGCCGACATCACCATCACCGCCTGGGACGGCGACAAGCTGGTCGGCGTGGCCCGCTCCGTCACCGACTTCACCTACTGCTGCTACCTGTCCGACCTGGCCGTTGACAGCGGCTACCAGCGGCAGGGCATCGGCGTGGAGCTGATGGCCCTGACCCAGTCCCAACTCGGCCCGGGCTGCAAGATCATCCTGCTGGCCGCCCCGGCCGCGGCCGATTACTACCTGCGCGTCGGCTTCCAGCACCACCCCCGCGCCTGGACGCTGGACCGCAACCGGCGGCCGAGCCGCTAGTCCCCCCATCCCGCCCGTTCCCCAACCACACGCGCCCCGGCGATTTTTCGAAATCCCGGGGCTTTTTCATACTTGCTACTTGACAATACTGTGCGGCGTATGGTATATTGATGCTATGTATCATACAGTAGCAGATGGACATACAGTATTGAGGGAATTAGAGTATGACTGATGTCAACGAGCAGATCGATAACCTGCGGCTGGAGTTGCGGCGCGGGGTGGTGGTGCTGGCCGTGCTGAGCCAGATGGACACGGCCCGCTACGGCTACAGCCTCATCCAGCGGCTGGCCGAGCGCGGGCTGGACGTCGAGGAAGGCACGCTCTACCCGCTGCTGCGGCGGCTGGAGAAGCAGGGCTTGCTGGAGAGTGAATGGGACACGAGCGAGTCGCGGCCGCGCAAGTACTACACCATCAGCGCAGCGGGCCGCAAGGTGCTGGCGGCGCTCATGGTGGAATGGGACGAGACGGTGCTCATGATGCACAAGGTGATTTACGGAGAGAAACATGACTGACTTGGTGGAACGCTATATTCATCAGGTGGGGCGCTATCTGCCCCAAAAGGAGCGGGCGGACATTCAGGTGGAGTTGCGGTCGCAGATTAGCGACCAGCTTGAGGATCGCTATGGCAGCCGGCCGACGGCCGAAGACGTGCGGGCGACGCTGATCGAGCTGGGCGACCCGCGGCGGCTGGCGGCTTCCTACGGCAAGGAGCAGTACCTCGTCGGCCCGGAGCTTTATCCGGTCATGATGGGCGTGTTGCGCAGCGGCTGGCTGCTGGTGCCGGTGGTGGTGACTCTGGTCAACGTCATCGTGGCCCTGTTCCCGCCCGCCGGCCCCTCGATCCCTCAGCTGCTGATTAACACGGCTCTGGCCGTCGTCCAGACGCTGTTCACCTTCAGCGCCGTCGTCGTGGCCATCTTCGCCGTTCTGCAGCACGCCGGCGAGGACGAGGATATCGATCGGCTCACCGGCCGCAACAAGTCGTTTGATCCCGACAAGCTGCCGGCGATCGACCCGGCGGGCAAGGTGGAGCGCTTCGACGCGGGGTTCGATATCGCCTTCTACGTGTTCGTGATCATCGCCCTGCTGTACTTCCTGCGGGTGGGCGGGCTGACGTTGCGATTCAGCCTGTCGGACCCCGGCGAGGTGATCGCCGCGCCCGCCTTGTGGCTGCTGTTGACCATCGTGGCCGTCGTCGCCCAGCTGGGGCTGACCCTGCTGGCCATGGGCAACGGCCGCTGGACGGTGGGCACGCATTTGCTGCAGATGGCGGCCGAGGCGCTGGGCGCGGTGTTCGCCTACTTCGCCATCGTCATCCCGCTGTTTGGATATCTCCTGAACCTCGTGCCGTCGCTGGGCACCATCCCGTACTTCGAATGGGTGCCGCTGGCGGTGCTGGTCTCCTCCCTGGCCAATACGCTGGTGTCGGGGGGCATCAAGCTGTTTCGGATGATGACCGTTCAGCGGCCGCCGATCGCCCCGGCGAAATAGCGGGAATCGTCAAAACGCCGCGGCATTGAAGCGGCGAGGTATTGGATAGTGGCGTCGGTCAGGAAACCGGCGCCACTTTGCGTTTGGCCCACCAATAGGCCAGCGCCCGCCAGGCCAGCATGGACAGGACGCCCAGCCCCAGCGTGACCAGCATGAAGGGCACGGCGATCGACCCTTGCTGGCGAGACCAGGCGCGCAGGATGAGGCCCAGCGGCGAGGCGATGAGCCAGGCGGCGGCCACGCGGCCGAGCCACGGCCACAACTCAGCCCAGCGAGGCGACCGCAGCGCGCCCATCAGCCAGGCGACGAGCGTCCAGGGCAGGGCAAGGGCCAATGTCGTGGTGAAGAAGCTGGGCAGCGAGGCGATGATGGCCATGTCGTGGTCGCGCTGGCCGGTGAAGACGAACAGCGCGATGAGTAGCCAATCCCCGGCCAACAGCCAGGGGCAGATCGGTTGATTGAGTGAACTTTTATTCATTATTTCCTTGTTGGTCATTTGTTGGGTCAGCCAGCTCGGTAGCCCAGGCCAGCAGGCGTTCGCGCAGCGCCGGCGAGAGCGCGACCTCAGGCGCGACCTCGGGCGCAACCGGCGCCAGCGCGCCGACCAATGCCTGATAGCGGGCCAGTTCCTCCACGCACGGCGGGCAATCGGCCAGGTGGCGGGCCAGCGCCTCGGCCTCGTCGGGGTCGAGGCAGTCCAGCGCTCCGGCCGGGAGCAAGCTCAAAAAATAGTCGTGGTCATAATCACCGGTTGGTTGACCGCTCATTCTGTCCGCTCCTCGTGGTCATATTCGGCCGCGTCGTCGGCCTCCTCGGCCGCCAGCAGCTTGCGCAGCTGAACCATGCCGCCGTAGATGTGGCCCTTCACCGTGCCCAGCGACTGCTGCAGCAGCCCGGCGATCTCGCTATGAGTGTAGCCCTGAAAGAAAGCCAGGGTCAGCGCCTGCCGCTGGTCGGCCGGCAACGAGACCACGGCCGAGCGCACGCGTTCCCGTTGCAGGTGGCGGATAGCGGCCGATTCGGCGTCGCCGCGCATGCGGCCGAACAGGGCGTCGTCGTCGAGGGTCACGCTGTGGCCCGCGGGCCGCACGGCCTCCCGTCGCAGCCGGTCGATGGTCCGGTTGTGGGCCATGTGGCTCAGCCAGGTGGCCACCCCGGCCAGTCGGGGGTTATAGCGATCGGCGCTCTGCCACACGCTCATGAACACATCGAGGGTGATCTCCTCGGCCGTGGCCCAATCGTTCACCATCGCCAGGGCCACGCTCATGACCAGCCGACTGTGGCGGTCGTAGAGCGCAGCCAGGGCGTCCTGGTCACTGGCCGCGATACGCTGCATCAGTTCGTAATCCGTCGCTGTGTGTACTGGACTCATTGCGCCCCCGCCCCCAACCGCGATCACGGGATGATCGACAGCTTGAGGGTAATTTTAGCGCGAGATGGCGCGGGTTTCAAATGTGGCGCAAACTTTAGTTTGCGGGCAAGACCAAGACCTGACAGGTTTGGGAAAACCTGTCAGGTCTGTCCGGAGGACGAGGCGGCGGCGAAGGGGGAAAACCCGCACGACGCGCGGATCGCAAGAGAATGGTGAGGGCGTTTTCTGACGCGCG
>CAZZJN010000052.1:14402-19010 GCA_964654505.1 uncultured Ardenticatenaceae bacterium
GACGGGACGGCCGAACCACGCGCCGCCCTTTCCCTATAAATAGCTGACCCAACCGGAGCGACATCACTATGAAAACTTTCCGCAATCCGCCCGGCGTGCACGCGCCACAGGGCATGTATACCCATCAGGTGGAGATTCAGGGGCCGGAGCGGCTGCTCATCCTCTCCGGGCAGGTGGGCGCGCGGGCCGACGGCTCGCTGCCCGAGGACGGCCTGGAGCAGCTGGACGTGGTGCTGGACAACATCGAGGGCAATCTGGCGGCCGCCGGCATGGAGATGTCGGACGTGCTCAAGATCACCTATTTTCTGGTTGGCGAGTTCGATTTACCGCGCCTGCGGGAGAAGATGCGCGCCCGATTCAAGGGCCATGTGCCCTGCTCCACCATGCTGTTCGTCGCCGGGCTGGCCTCGCCCGCCTATCGGGTGGAGATAGAGGCCTGGGCTTCCCGTGACGAATAGCCATGCCGGCCCACCCCGCCGGCGACAGCCACCCTTCCTTTAGCGAGGTCGATCATCGCCCCTGGCCGCTGCCGCGCGGCCGCTGGTCATGGAGCCAGTCGTGGTGTGACCTGCTGTTCGCCCATTGGCCGGTGCCGGTGGCGGCCGTTCGGCCGCTCGTGCCCGCCGCCCTGACGGTGCAGACGTTCGACGGCAGCGCCTGGGTGACGGTCGTGCCCTTTCGCATGGTCGACGTCACCCGGCGGCCGTGGCCCCCCGTGCCCGGCCTGTCGACCTTCCCGGAGCTGAATGTGCGCGTCTATGTGGAGGCCGGGGGCAAGCCGGGGGTGTTTTTCCTGAGCCTGGACGCGGCCAATCCGCTGGTGGTCTGGTTTGCGCGCACGTTTTTCCATGTGCCCTACTTTCAGGCGCGGATGGAGCTTGTGCCGGAGGGCGAGGGGTTCCACGGCCGTTGCCTGCGTCGCGCCGGATCACCGACCACGACAGCCCCGGCCCAATTCGAAGCCCGCTATCGGCCGCTATCGGCCGCCCGCGCCGCCCAGCCGGGCACGCTGGAACATTTCCTGACCGAGCGCTATTGCCTCTACGCCCACGCGCCGGACGGGTCGCTCTATCGCGCTGAGGTGCACCACAAGCCGTGGCCGCTGCAGCAGGCCGAGGCGGAGATCACGGCTAATACCATCCCGGCCGCCGATGGGTTGCCGCTGGCGGGGCCGCCGGCGCTGCTGCACTTTGCGCGACGGATCGATGTGGTCTTGTGGGGCAGTGTGCGGGTGGATTAGGCTGCGGGTGAGGCGGGCCGAAAGCTGAACCCGACAGGCCGGCGACACTGATCTCGCCGGCCTGTCCGATCTTGGTACTTTACTGCTCCTCACCGCCCGGCCGGGACGCCATCGGCAGATAGAGGAAATAGCTGGTCGGCGCTTCGGTCAGCTCGAACGCGCCGGAGTCGCAAAAACCGTCTGCCTCCTGGGGGCGGGGCAGGCCGCGCTGGTCGATGGTGATGGTCGAGCCGCAGCCGGAAAATCCGATGGGAACGACGTTGAGCGCGTCGCTGTCGTCGCCCAGGGCGTGGGTGGCCGTCTTGCCCGGCGCGTTGAGCGCCAGAGGCAGCAGTTTGGGATCGGCCGCCGGAAAGTCTTCGGTCTCCTCATGCAGGCGGCAAGTGTCGTCGTCGTCGAGATTATAGCCGCCGGAGAAGATCGAGCCGCTGGGGACGGCGCAGGCCGTGCCGGGGCCATCGACGACGATCGTCGCCGTCAGTGTGACGGTCGAGGTGGCCTCATCTCCGGCAACGGTGTGGATGCCGCCGCCACCGGCTTCGGCCGTGTTGCCCGCCACCGTGGTGTAGTTGAGGTTGGCCGTGGCGCTCCCGCCGGTCGATTCGTTGAACAGGCCGCCGCCCGCCATAGCCAGATTGCCCGACAGGGTGGAGTTGACCACCGCCAGCGTCGCGCCGCCCTCGCCGGACGAGGTGTTGAGGATGCCGCCGCCGTCGGTGGTGGCGGTGTTGCCCGACAGGGTGGAGCGGATGATGGTCAGCGTCGCCGCTGTGCTGCCGGACAAGGCGGCGCGAGTCCCACCGGATGGCTCAGCGCCGACATTGGCCACGCCGCCACCGCGCGCGGCCGTGTTGTTGGTCAGCGTGCTGCTCTCGATGGTCAAATGGCCGCGATTGAAGACGCCGCCGCCCCAATCGTTCGTCGGGCCGCCGCTGCCGCGGCCGCCGGCGATGATGATATCCAGCAGGCGAACCGTCGTCTCCGGCTCGATGGTGACCACGGTGCCGGACAGGTTGCCGTTGAGGACGAAGCCGTCGCCGTCGAGGAGGATCTCCGTGGCCTCGGTGTTGTCAAACGGCGTCGTTGGGGCGGTCAGGTTGATGTTGGCGGCTAGCGTGATGGCATGGCTGCCCGGGCCGGCGTCATTGACACAGGCGATCGCCGCGTTCAGCTCGGCCTCAGTATCCGGCAGATAAGGGGCCTCGCAAGTTGGCGGTGGCGGCGGCTCGATGTCGGTATAGTCGCTCTCATACGCGCCGATGTCGCACAAAGGCGCGGGCGACGGCCGCGTCGCGCCGCGCTGGTCGGTGACGACATCCGTGCCGCAGCCGAGCGTGCCGGTTGGTATGCGGCTGTGGGCGTCGCTGTCCTGGCCGATGGCCTGGGTTTGGGTCGTGCCCGGGGCGTTCATCGCCGGCGGCTCCAGGGCCGGGTTGCCGCCGGGGAGGTCGCCCGTCTCGGTCAGGCCGCAAGAGTCGTCGGTGTCGATATTATAGCCGCCGGAGGTGATGTTCGCGCCTTCGGAGGTGGCACAGGCCGCGCCCTTTTCCCCGGCGCTGACGATCGATGCCGAGAGGTTGACCGTGCCCCCGGGCAGGTTAACGATGCCGCCGCCGAGCGTGGCCGTGTTTCCATCCAGAGTCGTGAAGAGGAGGGACATCTCGGCCTCGCCGCTGTTGGGCGAGTTGTAGAGGCCGCCGCTGCTGTAGCCGGCGCTGTTGCCGGAGATCGTGCTGTTGGTTATGGAGACGGCGGCGCGGCCGAGGTTGCCGTTGTTGAAGATGCCGCCGCCGATACTGGAAGCTTCGTTATCCAGGAGGGCGACGCCGCGCAGGGTGACGCCGGCCTCGCCGTTGTTGCCGTTATTGAAGATGCCGCCGCCGTTGATCGCGCTATTGCCGGCCAGAGTGGAATCGGTCAGGTCAACGCCCGCCACGCCGGTCAGCCCCTGGTTATAGAGGCCGCCGCCGGAATTCAGGGCCACGTTGTCGAGGAAGGTCGAATGGCTGATGGTCGCCGTGGCCGCCCCGCCGCCGGCGTAGTTGTAGAGGCCGCCGCCGAATTGGGTCGCCTCGTTTTCGGTCAGCTGCACCCCGTCCAGAATCAGGACCGGCGAGGTCAGGCTGTCGCTGTAGTTGATGATGCCTCCGCCGTTGGTGGCGCTGTTGTCGGCGATGATCGAGTCGGCGATGGTCAGGTTGCCGCGGTTGGCCACGCCGCCGCCGGACTGGCCGTCGGGCAGGCTGCTGCCCGAGCCGCCGGTGATGGTGATATTCCTGATGGTGGCCGTCGTGGATTGCTCGACGCGAAGGGCCGTTCCCACACCGGCAGCATTGAGGGTGAAGGCGCCGCCGTCGAGGGTGATGCGGGTGGCCGCGATGTTGTTGATGGCCGGGAGCGGGGCGGTCAGGGTGATGGCGGCCGTCATGGTGATGGCGTGCTCGCCCGCGCCGGCGGCGTTGGCGGCGCTGATGGCCTCGACCAGCGAGGCTTCATCGGCCACCGTCCAGTCGGCGGCATGGGCCGCGGGGGAGACGGCCGAAAGCGCTGCGATGAGCAATGCCAATAACGTCAAGCTAAACAGGGGTTGCAGAACCAATTTGGATTTCATGCGTCTACCTCGCGGATACAGGCGCGATTGGCCTGTTGATGGACAGGTTACGGAATAAGTATAGCCGCGGTCCTGGCTATTTTGGGGGAATTGAACGTGAAAAGTAGGGGGATATTCATCTTGACAGCCGGATCGACCATGCTATAATCCCTGTATACCCCACCCCCCAGGGGGTGGGGGTAGAATCCGACACGCGAGCAACACCATGAACGATCCCGCCCGACAGGACGCCACTCAACGCCTCGCCAGCGCCGCCGGCCACATCCGTGGCATCGAGCGCATGGTGAACGAGGACGCCTATTGCATCGACGTCATCAAGCAGATCCAGGCCGTGCAGGCCGCGCTGAGCAAGGTCAGCACCCTGCTGCTCGACAACCACCTGCGCACCTGCGTCACCACCGCCATCCAGGGCGACGACGCCGACGAGCGGGAGAAGATGCTGCAGGAGATCACCAGCGTGTTCGCCGTGACGGCCAAAAAATAAGGCATCACCGGACCCTGCCGGATCGGCCGGGTCTGTTTGCAAATTCAACACTATTCACAGGAGTTTCATGATGGAGACCAAGACTTTCAAGGTTCCGGGTATCAGCTGCATGCATTGCGTTCATACGATCAAGACGGAAGTGGGCGAGATCGCCGGCGTACAGAGCGTTGAGGCCGACAAGGACACCAAGATGGTGACTGTCAATTGGGGCAACCCGGCCGATTGGGAGAAGATCCGCGCCACGCTGGTGGAGATCAACTACCCGCCCGAAGG
>CAZZJN010000053.1:0-14829 GCA_964654505.1 uncultured Ardenticatenaceae bacterium
AGAGCGCCGGAACCAGCCGCAGTAATCTCAACAAGGCGGCTGTCTGGGCGAAGCCCATGGCGCGGAAGGTTTGGGTGAACGTCCCCTTGCCGCGCAATACATGGACCACGCCATGCATGATGAGGACGGCGACGAGCCACAGGCCATAATAGCCGGCGAAGCGCGTCGGGAACTCGCTCATTGCGACGGTTGACACGCCTGTCCTCATGTGGACGAAGGTCGTCGCCGCCACGCCGGCCAGACTGAGCGCGACGGCCGGCCCGGTCATCAGACCCGAGGCGGCTATGGCGCGATAGGCCGCGCGGTCGAGGAACAACGTGTTGGCCGCCAGGGCTGTCCATTCTCGCACCTTGCGTAGCCCGGCGACCAGATTGCCCGGCGCCCAGTCGTCGCGGAAACGGGTGGGAACGGCGGCCTCCTCGACCATTGTCGTCTGTTCCCGCCGCGCGTTCAGCAGCGGGAAGAGGTCGATGGCATTGCGCGTCGGCGGGACTTCCAGCCCGGCCGGGTGCAGGAGGAACGAATCGGTCTGCTCCCCGCCCAGACCGCCATGATTGCCGATTAATTCCTCCATCGCGGCGACGGTGCCGTCGGGGTAGAGCGTGCTGATGATGAGGAGGTCGCCGGCGCTGGGGAAATCGGCCACGCGCCGCACCTGCCAGTTCCTTAATTCAGGGTCGCCATAGGGGAGCAGCGGGTCCTCGCCGCTCACCTCACCGGTGTGGAGGTTGCGCGCGCCGCCCTTGCCGAACACGATCGGCGCCCCGTCCCCGCCGGCGGCGACGACAAACCCCACCCCCTCGTGGGCGATGACGGCCTCGACCATGCCGGGATAGGTGGCGTTTAGCTCCCCCAGCGACGCCCGGTGCCCGAAGGCGTGGAAATATACCTGGGCCAGGTTGCCGCTGCCGCAGAAGGTGACGTCGGCCGTGGCGCCCTCCGCCGGCGATTCAACCAGTTCGGCCTCCAGGACGCCGCGCTCGGCCGCCTTCTGCAATTGCCTGACGGTGGCTTGCCCGATGCGGCCGCCCATGCGTTGCGCCTGGATATTGCCCAACTCGGCCACGGTTGAGGTGACGGCCAGCGATCCGTCGTCGCCGCCGGCCGTCTGGACCATGATCGTACCTTCGGGCATGAGGCCCTGGATGTAATCCTTCAGCGAGTAGCCGTAGCGCATTTTGAAGGTCGGGCCGAACGATTGGCCGTGATCGGACAGGAGGATCAGCTCATAAGGGCGCGGCGCTTTGGCGGCGATGATCTCGCGCACCGAACCGATCAGGCGGTCGAAGCCGCGCAACGTGCCGAAGGCGTAATCCGACCACGGGCCGGAGTGATGGGCCACCTCGTCATAGCCGGGCCAGGTGGTGTAGATGGCCGGTTCGCCGCGCATGATTTGCATGATCGTCAGAAAGCCCGACACCTCGCGCATGAAGACGGTCGTGGCCGAGCGCACGAACGGGTAGAACTTGTTTAGCCGGTTCAGGCGAGGTTGGACACCACGGGCGACATCGCGGATGTATTGCCACACCTCCAGAAGAACCTCGCCCAGATAGAGGCCGATGACGCGCATGAAGAAGTTGGGGTTCAGCAGGAGCAGGTAGACGTCGCCGGCGCGGGCGCGTTTTTGTTCGTCGGTGCCGCCGAGCAGGTCCGCGGCCGTCAGCAACGATATGACGGCGTCTCCGTTGACCATGTTGTTGATGCTGGCCCCGCCGCGCAACAGGCCATGACCCTCGGCGTAGCGGGCGTTGATCTCGGCCGCATCGCTGCCCGATACAAACAGCTTGCCGCGGGCCTTGTCGTACCAGCGGAAGGCGGGGATGTCGTAATTGTCGCCGAACAGGATGCCGGCCTGGCAGGCCGACGTCTGGGAAGGCAGGCCGCAGTCGGTGCGCGACAGCACGTACCCGTCGCGCTCGATCATGGCCCTGACGTTGGGCATGTAGCCGTCGTCGATGGCCTTGCGGATATGATGGTAGCTCAGCCCGTCGATCTCCAGCATGATCAGCCCGTTGGTGTGCTCGCCCTTGGGGATCGTCCGTTGCTGTGAGAGACGCCGCTCGATGACGCCCTCATAGAAGGAGCCGGTATCATCGATTCTCAGCAGGGCGCTGACCAGGGAGATGACCATCGACAGCGCGATGCCGCCGATGAACGCCGGTATCCAGCCGTCGATCTCCAGCCCGCCGGGCATCAGCCTGGCGGTGATCAGCAGCATGATCGAGTTGATGAAGAGGCCGACGATGAAAAGGGCGACGAAACCCAGGGGAATGGCCACCATGAGGATGACGGGCCGGATGAGCAGATTGACCATGCCCAGGATGAAGGCGGCCAACAACGCCACGACGGCCACAGGCCAGCCGGCCGTCGGGCCCAGATGGAAGCCCGGTATCAGCCAGGCGGTGATGACCAGCGAGGCGGCGCCGACCAGCCAGATCACGACGAACTGAATCAGTATTCGGAGCAGGGAACGAACTGTTTGCATGGGAACCAATGCCTGCCCTGAGCATGAACAAGGTCAAGCGCCATTATGCCCAAACGGCGCGGCGGCGTCAAAGTGGGAGGTATGCCGTAGCTCTCAACTTTACATAAAGATATTGAAATATTTACCAAATCTTTGGATTTCCCCGCGTCCCGTTTCCTTCCGGCCCGATCGGTGTTAGAACTAATGTGGATTGTGGCTATGGCCCGATCCGCAGATCCTGCTTGAGGAGATCGTTTCGGAATGGAGCCATTTCCTGTCGATGATGCACTGGTTGAAACGGTTCTGCCCGAACTGGGGACGGCTATTCCCCGGCGAGGCAACCGTCTGTCTCGCGGGTTCTGGAGCCTGGTCATGCGCCTGTTTGGCTGGCGCGTCATCGGCCAGGTGCCCGACCTGCCCCGCTTCGTGCTCGTCGGAGCGCCCCACACGTCCAACCTCGACTTCTTCATGACCGCCTTGACGATGGCCGCGCTAGGCATCGACGTCCACTTTGTGATGAAACATACCCCCTTTGTCGGGCCTGTCGGCTGGTTCCTGCGCTGGTTCGGAGGCATCCCGCTGGATCGCACGCGCACGCGCGACTTTGTGTCGCAGATGGTCGACGAGTTTACGGCACGCGAGCGTTTCCTGTTGGCCATCATGCCCGAAGGGACGCGGGGCAAGGATGTGGACAGCTCGACCAAGGGCTGGCGCAGCGGGTTTTACTATATCGCCCAAGGGGCGGACGTACCTCTGGTGATGGTGGTGTTCGATTATGCCGCCAAGCGTATGCGCGTCGGCCCGACCGTCTGGCCCGGCGAAAGCTACGCCGCCGACCTGCCCCGCATCCAGTCGCTCTTCGCCGGCGTCACGGGCAGGAACCCCAAGCGGATGTTGCAGCTGGAGAAGGCGACGTAGAAGGTTGTCCGGGTTGGCGCATATCGCTGCGCGGCCCGTCCGCCATCAAGGATCTGAACTTCCAACATCGCCCGGCAGTTGTTGCAAAATATGGCACATCCGCAGAATATGAAGTTCCTCGTAAGGAACTGTTTCCTGAAGCGCTTCATAGATCGGCCGGAGTCGCTCCACCCCCAGATCGTCGAAGGTGCTGAAGACGGCTTGCCTTTCATCGGCCGGCAGGCGAGATTGAGCCAGCAGGGCCGGGCCGTCCAGCCTGACGCCATCCAGCACGCTTTGCCAGAGATAAAACATCACTGAGTTCCACTGGATGTTCAGGTTTTGGGCGATACTCGCCGGGTCTTCGCCCTGCATATACATCTCTGTAACCTGTTCACGACGGGGACGGCCGCCAGTTGGAACCCGCGCCGGTCGGGCGGGCGCTTCCGGCTTCGGCCGCTCCCCAATCCCCCGCTCCTCGCAATACGCCCGAATCATGGCCAGGAATGTCTCTCCATACCGTTCCAGCTTGGCCGCCCCCACGCCTTGCATCTGTCCCAAACTCTCAAGGGATTGGGGATAATAGATGGCCATCTCCCGCAGGGTGGCATCGGAAAAGACGACGAAGGCCGGTACATCTTCTCGCCGAGCCAGCTCAAGGCGAACGGCGCGCAATTGTTCGAAAAGCGCTTCATCATAGTCACGGGTGGTGGCGCGGCCGACTGTCCGTTCGGCCGTGAGAGGCGTGCCCATGAAGACCTCTCCTCTCAGCACGGCGCGCCCCTGCTCGGTCACCTTCAGGCTGCCATGGTCCATATCCCGCCGCAGCAAGCCATGACCGACCAGTTGGCGGGCCAGTTGTTGCCACTGCTTGCGACTGAACTCCCGGCCGACGCCGTAGGTTGATAGCTGGTTGTGATGTTGTTTCAGGATCTCTTTGCGCCGCGAGCCGCGCAGGATATCAGCGATAAAAGCCGCGCCGAATATCTGGTCGGTGCGAACGACGCACGACAGGAACTTCTGGGCGGGGATGGTCAGATCGATCTGTTCGGCCGTGCCCGCCAGGCAGTTATCACAGCGGCCGCAGGTGTCGGGGATGACGTCCTCGCCGAAGTAGGCCAGCAAAGGGCGACGGCGGCAACCGGCGGTTTCGGCGAAGGCGATCATCGTCTGCAACCGGGCTGCAGCCGGTGCGCGCTGAGAGGGATCGTCCCGGTCAGACAGGAAGCTATGGGTTACGGCATCCACCGGGTTGAACAACAGCAGGCAATCGGCCGGCAATCCATCCCGCCCGGCGCGGCCGATCTGCTGGTAGTAACTTTCCAAATCCTTGGGCAGGTCGTAATGAATGACGAAGCGCACGTTGGACTTGTTGATGCCCATGCCGAAGGCGATGGTGGCGACGATGATCGGCGTTTCGTCGCGGGTGAAGCGCCGCTGGTTTTTCTGGCGGTCGGCGTAGTCCAGCCCGGCATGGTAGGGCAGGGCCGCCTGGCCGTTGGCGACGAGTTGCGCGGTCAGCTCATCGACCTGATTGCGGGTGTGGCAATAGATGATCCCCGATTCGCCGCGATGTTTGCCCAGGAACTCCAGCGTCTGGGCCAGACCGTCGTCGCGGGGGGCCACGCCCAGGAACAGGTTCTCGCGGTCGAAGGAAGATACAAACTCATCGGCGTCGTTGATCGTCAGATTGTGCTTGATATCCTGGCGAACACGATCGGTGGCCGTGGCCGTGACGGCCAGACAGACGGCATGGGGCAGTCGCCGGCGCACCTGGGCCAATTGGCGGTATTCGGGCCGGAAGTCGTGGCCCCATTCGGAGATGCAATGAGCTTCGTCTATCGTCAAACAATCGACGCGGCACTCGTCAAGCATGGCCAGCGTCTCCGGCCGCAACAGGGTCTCGGGCGACGTATAGAGCAATTTGGTGCGCCCGGCCTTGATGCTTCGGGTGATGGCGACGTAGCCGTCGTAGGGCAACGTGCTGTTGAGATAGGCGGCGGGCACGCCCAACTGCCGCAGCTGCATGACCTGATCTTCCATGAGCGAGATGAGCGGCGAGACGACGACCGTCAGGCCGGGGAACAGAATGGCCGGCAGCTGAAAGCAGAGCGACTTGCCGCTGCCGGTGGGCATGACGGCCAGGCTGTCGTGGCCGGCCAGCATGTTCTCGATGATGTCGGCTTGCAGCGGCCGAAAGTCATCGTAGCCGAAGACGCGCTTGAGGGCGCGATGGGCGTCCTCGAACGTCACCGCGGCGGCCTCCGTGTCCTGTTCATCGGGCCAAAGTTCGGCCTGATCCGGCACGGCGATGGGCGTGATCCAGCCCGATAGCTGGACGTAGCATCGCAGTTCGGTCGCCGGGTCTTCGGCAGGGCGCCACCAGTGGGCCATTGAAACGCGCAGCAATGTCCCGGCCGGGATGATGGCCGGTGGCTCCTGATAGCCGACGAAGACGAATGTGCTGTCGCCACCTTCGCCCGGGTAGTTGTAGCGGATGCGCTTGCCGTCCGTGTTGCGCGTCAGCGGACGGTCGGGCCGCCAGAATTGGGTGCTATAGGATGGCACGCCGGTGCGCTCGGCGACGAAGAGGGCGCCGCTCCACGCTCTCTGGAGCAGGCCGCCGTAAAGAACGTCCGGGCCGCCGATCGCCGGGGGCATGTGACGTTCGATCAGGGCGGGCAGATCGCCGGCCGTGCCCAGCCGTTTCTTGCGGTGGACGAGGATGTTCTCGGTGTGGGGCGGGGTGATGACGTCGGGACCGGGAGCGATCTCCCAGACATCGCCGACGCTGTATTCCTGATTGAACTGTTCGTTCCAGGCGGCATCGGGAGCTATAAGGCGAACGGAGCGGCCGTCCTCGGCGATCCCGCCGATGCAAGCTCCCCGCCCCATCCGTGTTTTGGCGACGATTGTAACGATCATGAACCCCTCCTGTCAGGGTATCAAATGCTCAACCTCCACGTCCCATTCCCGGCCCAAACGCCCGGCCAGCAGCGACCGATGGCAGGCCGAGGGCAACCGCTCGACGCACAGCAGGGCGATCACCGCCGCGTCGTCGGGCAACTCATCCCGCAGTGACCGGGGATCAAAATTGCCCAACACTTCCCGCTCGTAGGCTTCCACAAAAAGAGGGCTGATTGCCACGCGCTGCCGCTTGGTCACTCCGGCCGCCTTGTCCGCATCGGTCTGTCGCCGGCGAATGTCGGCCGGGGGCGCGAGGTCAAGCCGGTGGAGGTAGCGGATGCCTCGCTCGGCCAAGCCCGCTTGCAGGCGTTGGCTATTGGCGAAGGCATAATCCCGGCCGCGCACCGCCCGGCGTCGCCGGACATCCACCAGCGTATCCACACCGGCCGCTTGCAGGGCGGCGAAGAACGTCTCGGCCGAATAGCCGATTGCGCCAATGGTGACGACCTTATTCATATTCCTCGTCCGCCTCGTATGATTCATCGCGGCCTTGCGAGTCGTCGCGACTTCGCGAATTATCGCGGCCGTATCTTTTGCGCGAGGTGCCCGGCATCGTCTCGTCGCCGAACAACGGAAGCTGGCCCCCCGTGCGGCGCAGCAACACCTCTTCCTGAGTCACCGGCTTGTCGTTTTCATCGATATGGATCACCGGCAGGTTTCGCTGCGCCAGGGTGCGGCCGATCAGCTTCGTCCGGTGGCACATCTCCGGCTTGCCCTCGCTGCACATCAGGCAAATCGTCAGCCCCTGGGCATGCGCGTCTGCCAGTCGTTCGATGCCCGCCCGATAGAAATCCCGCTCGGCCACGCGCTCATACACCACACGATCCATGTCGTCGTAGCAGGTGCGGTCGGCCGGCTGCCCGCCCAGGCTGTCGCCCATGTAGACATAACGTATGCCGGCTTGCCGCAGATGTTCCTCCAGGGCTTCACGTGAAAAGTCGGGCTTGTAGCGCGAGTACGGCCGCGAACGGACGTCGATGAGATAACTCACCTCGTTGCTGCGCAGCGTGGCGATAAACCCCTCGATATCGCGCGCGCCATAGCCGATTGTCAGGATGGGTGGGTGGTTCACGATGGGCGCAATTTTAGGGGATACCTAACCCGCCGGCAAACAAGCGCATTGAGGGAAAATCCTTGGCGCCTTGGTGATATGGCTGTCCCGCCGGTCCGCTTGATCTGCAAGGTTACAATCAAAGTCCGCCAGGATTTATTAATGTTTGCATAAACAAAGTGTGTGTTATACTGGTGACACCACGCTCTTCTCATCGGGGGGAAGAAGTTACCTCAATACAATCTGACCATTTGCGAACCGGGATCGTCGTCGCTCAACGAAGCACTCCCGGGTGCGCAGCACAAAAAAACTGAAGTTGAAACCGCTATTGCCGTCCACCGGCAATGATGGGATGTCCGGCAATGTACTGATCTGATCTAATCTTATGAAATAGCCCACAGGCGACAGTTTCATTTGCCGGCCGTTTTCCCCTACCTGGCGGCGCCGTATGAACACGATGTACGGATGTTCGGTCATTTATTTTGAGGCTCGTTCACGAGAGGATAGCCCATGGCAAACAGTTCATCGATCGGAAAGACCTACAAAATCGTCGTAGCCTGCGGCACAGCGATTGCGACTTCGACGCATGTGTCCATCAAGGTGAAAGATTTGTTGAAGGAGCGCGGCCTGAAGGCCCACACGATCCAATGTCGTGTGACCGAAGTCCCCATGTTCGCGCCCGACGCCGACCTGGTGATCGCCACGGCGCAAGTGCCGTATGACATCGGCGTTCCTGTGGTCGATGGAATTCCGTTTCTGACCGGAATCGGGATTAAGGAGGTTATCGATAAGATAGAAAAAATACTGACCCAGAATTAATTACGTTTGTCAGGATTTGGGTATAAAAAGGAGAAACCAAACGTGGACGCGATTAAATCGTTCTTCGACTTCCTGACCGGGCTTGGCTCCCCGGTCATGTTGCCTATCATCATCTTCATCCTCGGCATCATCCTGGGACAGAAGGTGGGGCGGGCGCTGGTCTCGGCCCTGACGATTGGCGTGGGCTTCATCGGCTTGGGCCTGGTGATCACATTACTGTTCGATGCGCTGGGTCCGGCCACAGCCGCATTGGTGGAATCGACAGGCATCCAGCTCACCGCGCTGGATGTCGGCTGGGGGGTGGCCGCGGCCATCGCCTTCGGAACCTCGGTCGGTTCACTGGTCTTCATTGTCGCTCTGGTCGTCAATCTCGTTATGCTGATGCTGAATTGGACCAAGACGCTCAATGTTGACATGTGGAACTACTGGCATTACGCCTTCACCGGCTCACTTGTCTATCTTGTGACCGGCAATAACCTGGTGCTGGGCCTCATTGCCGCCGCCATTCATTGCATCATTTCATTGCTGATCGCTGACTGGACGGCAAAGGACGTACAAGGGTTCTTTCAGATCCCGGGTGTATCCATTCCCCAAGGGTTCGCAGTCTCCACGGTGCCGATCATCAAGGGTCTCAACTGGCTCATCGAGAAGATCCCCGGCGTGCGCGACATTCATTGGGACGCTGAAGGATTGGAGAAGCGCTTCGGTGTATTGGGTCTGCCTATAGTCATGGGCGCCATCCTCGGTTTGCTCTTCGGTTTGCTGGCCTATGGCTTCGACACCAAAGTGTTGACCCTGTCGATCCAGATGGCGGCCGTGATGCTGCTCATCCCGCGCATCATCGCCATTTTTATGGAAGGGCTTACCCCGCTCTCGGAAGCAGCCCGCGAGTTCATGCAAAAGCGTTTTGCCGGGCGTGAGTTCTACATTGGACTGGATTCCGCGATTCTGATCGGTCACCCAATCACCATCACCGCCGGTATCCTGCTCATCCCCATCGCCTTGTTGCTGGCGGCCATCCTGCCGGGCAACTCGACCTTGCCGGCCGCCGACCTGGCCGCGACCGCATTCTTCGTCGCCATGGTTCCGCCACTGACCAAGGGCAACCTGTTCCGTTCCATCCTGTACGGCACGATCATTCTGGTCGTCGTGCTGTATATCTCCAGCGCCTTTGCGCCGATGTTGACCCAGATCGCCAAGGACATTGGTTTTGCCTTCCCCGAGGGCGCGGTCGAGATCACCGGGCTCTCCGGTGGCAACTGGATCGCCTGGGTGCTGACAACCATCAGCAAGCTGATCTTCGGCGGCTAATGATTATGGTTTGACGGGGAAGGAAATCCGATCACGGTTTCCTTCCCCGTCTTGTTTGATTGACAAGCTATCATCAGAGATTTGAATATTTACATGAAACAGTATGACTGGCGCCTGCTCGAGACGCTGTGCGCCATCCACGCCGTCTCCGGCCGCGAAGACCCCATGACGGCCTTTGTGCGCGATATGATTCGCCCCCTGGTCGATGAGGTCAGGGTGGATAACCTCGGCAATGTCGTGGGAATTCTGAGAGGCGCGCGCTATCCCGACTACCGACTGATGTTGCAGGCGCACATGGACGAGCTGGGCCTCATCGTTCGGAACGTCACCGATGAAGGATTTTTGCTCATCGAGCGCGTCGGCGGCATCCCCGAGAAAACCTTGCTCGGTCGTCGCATGGATATATTGACCGACGACGGCCGCCTGGTGCCCGGCTATATCGGCACCAAATCTCACCACATCACGACGCCCGACGAAAAATACAGGGTACCTTCCGTCCATGACATGTTCATCGATATCGGGTTGACCGACCGCGAGGCTGTGGCGCGCGCCGGGATTCAGGTGGGCGACCCGGTGACCTATCACCCGAACTACCATCGATTTGGCGACGGGATGATCTGTTCCAAGGCGCTCGACAACCGCGTCAGCGTCTTTGTCCTGCTGGAGCTGCTGCGGGCTTTCTCGGCCGAGCGGCCGCCCTGTACCATCGTCTTTTCGTTTACTGTGCTGGAAGAGTTCAGCATTCGTGGTTCCCTGCCCACAGTTACGGCCACCCGGCCGGATGCCATTCTGTCCCTGGATATCACCATCGCCACGGACACGCCGATCGACAAGCCGCTCCATCCGGTGACGATGCGGCGCGGCCCGGCGATCAAGATGATGGACTTTCACGGTCGGGGCACTCTGGGCGGGATGTTCTCCTCGCCCAAACTGCGCCGCTTCATCGAAGGCATCGCCCGGCAGGAAAACATCCCCCTGCAGCGAGAGGTCATCGTCGGCGTCATCACCGATCCTGCCTTTCAGCTATACCTGGGCGAAAAAGGCTATGTCATCGCCGGGCTATCCATTCCACAACGCTACAGCCATGCCTCTGTTCAGATGTGTCATGAACAGGATATCGCCCAAATGATCCGGCTTGTGGAAGCAGCGGCTATTTCTTTTACCCCCGACCTGGACTTGAGTCGCGGGTGACAACATACGAATACACCCATAAATCACTGGAGTAGAAGGAGATTCTAATGGATTCCTGGATTAATGAACTGTTCGGGGTTGATAAACCCGTGATCGGCATGTGTCACATGCGCGCCCTGCCGGGCGATCCGCAATATGACGCCGAAAAAGGCATGGAGTGGGTCTACGAGATGGCTCGCGCCGATATGCTTGCCCTGCAGGAAGGTGGCGTGGATGCCATCCTCTTCTCGAACGAGTTTAGTCTGCCTTATCTCACAAAAGTGGAGACGAGCACCGTGGCCGGCATGGCCGCCGTCATCGGTGAATTCAAGCGCGAAGTCAAGATCCCCTACGGCGTTAATGTGTTGTGGGATGCGCGCGCTTCCATCGACCTGGCTGTGGCCACCGGCGCGCAGTTCGTGCGCGAGATCTTCACCGGGGTCTATGGCAGCGACTTCGGCCTGTGGAACACCAACGTCGGCGAGGTGATTCGTCACCAACGAGCCGTCAGCGCCGGCCATGTGCGCCTGCTTTTCAATATCGTGCCCGAAGCCGCCGCTTATCTTGGCGACCGCCAGATCGCGGATATCGCCCGCTCGACCGTCTTCAACAACCGGCCGGATGCGTTGTGCGTGTCCGGTCTGACCGCCGGCGCCAAAACATCCACCCAGACGCTGAGAGTGGTCAAGGACGCTGTGCCGAACACGCCCGTCTTCGCCAACACCGGTGTGCGGCTGGACAACGTGGCCGAGCAACTGGCGGCGGCCGACGGCGCGGTTATCGGGACGGCCTTCAAACAGGACGGATACATCTGGAACTCGATCGACGTCGATCGGGTGAAGGCGTTGATGGGCAAGGTGAAGGAACTGCGGGCGGGTTAGGCATCGTTCCCTGTCTCATATGATGCCCGAGCGTCACAAGGGCGACACATCATATGATGAGGAGGTTTCTCTATCGGCTTCGAACAAATCGATCTGTTTATTGTATAAGACCCCTATCTATATCGGAGAAGTGAGATGAAAACAGTCTATGTCGTTTGCGCAACCGGAATCGCGACCTCAACCATGTTGCGTTTGAAAGTGGAAAGGTTTCTAGAGGAGCAGGGCATTCAGGCGAATGTTCGGCAATATCGTGTGACGGAGATTTCTCCCGAACGGACAAACGCCGATGTTATCCTGGCGACAACCGAAATCCCGCCCGAGTTTGAGAAGGTCGCCACCGTCATCAACGGGATATCGTTGATCACCGGTATCGGCCAAACGGAGACGCTGCAAAATCTCGCCCGCGCTCTACAGGAGAATAAAGGAGAATAAAGGTGGAAGGATTCTTGGCTTCTATCGGCGAATTTCTAAATGGGCTTGGCCCGCTAATCGTGCTGCCCATCGTCATCACTCTATTGGGTATCGTCCTCGGCCAGAAGTGGGACAGCGCAATTCGAAGCGGTTTGCTGACGGCCGTGGCCTTTGTCGGCATCTTTCTGACGGTCGGCTTGCTCGGCGAAACGGTCAGTGTCATCGGCCAGAGTTTTGCCGAAAACACCGGCACGAATCTCAATATCATTGATATCGGCTGGCCGGCCGCCTCGGCGCTGGCGTTTGCCACCCCGGTCGGCAACCTAATCATCCCGCTCGGTATCTTGCTAAATGTTATCCTCCTCGTTTTGGGGCTTACCCAGACGCTGGATATCGACATCTGGAACTTTTGGCACATGGCCTTTGTCGGCGCGCTGGTTCAATTCGTGACCGGGAGCTTTGCGCTTGGTCTGTATGCCGCGCTCCTGACGCTGGTCATCGCCCTGTTCCTGGCCGACTGGTCCGCGCCGCTGATCCAGAGGCATTTCAAGATGCCGGGTATCTCCATCCCGCATCTGCAATCGGCCGGGTCCATGCTGTTGGCCATCCCGTTTGCCTGGCTATTCAACCGGCTGAGCTTCCTGAAAAACCTGAAAGCTAATCCTGATATGATCCGGAAACGCTTTGGGTTGCTCGGCGAGCCGATGATGCTGGGCTTTATCATCGGTTTCCTTCTTGGTATCCTGTCGGGCCAGCCTCTCCAGGACGCGATCATCACGGCGGTGAACACCGCCGCGGTCATGTTGCTCATCCCGCGCATGGTTTCCATCCTGGTCGAAGCATTGACCCCCGTGGCCGAGGCCGCCAGCGCCTTCATGACCAAACGGTTCAAGGGGCGCGAGTTCTATATCGGACTTGATTCGGCCGTCCTGGCCGGCAATTCCACCGTCATCGCTGCCGGACTTCTGATGGTTCCCATCGAGATCCTGCTGGCGTTGGCCCTCTCGCCGTTCGGCAATCGCACCTTGCCGTTCATCGACCTGGCTGATGGCGTGTTCGTGGTGGCCATGCTGGCCCCGCTGGTCGCCGGAGACCTGATCCTCACGACCCTGCTGGGCGCGATCGTGATGGGGATCGGCTTGATCTTCACGACCCTGCTGGCCCCCGGCGTTACCCAGCTGGTTAATTCCAGCTCGCTGGGCATCGACATCCCCGCCGGCTACACGGCCTACACCGTCATGAGCGATGCCGCCATTCCCACCTCCTATGGAGCCTATTACCTGTTCCAGACCCCAACAGCGGTAGCCATCGTTGTTAGTCTCTTGCTGGTTGTTGGGCTCTACTTCCTGAAGCGCCGCGTCAAGCTCGAAAAGGTGTTCGGCCCGGCTGAATAGGACAAGATCTTACCGGTTCATCCGGGGAACCTTGCCCGCGAGGTTCTCCGGATGACCGGCCACACAGCGACCTATCATGGGTATTTTTGAATGGGTGAAAAGCCAGACAGGCGTCTGGGGGCCGGCCTTGCTGGAGTTATATTTCCAGAATGCATGGTGGCTCAACACACTGCTGGTGGCTTATGGCGTGTTGCTGCTGCTGGCCTGGCGCAACCTGTCCCGCGTCGGCGATTCGTTGGCGGCGCAGATTCTGGAACAGGCCGGTGAGAAAGCCAGGCCCGAAGGAAAGGACGAGAGCCTCAAGCTCCTTCGCCTGAGCGACTTCACCCTCTCCTGGGAGAGCGCGCTTGCCGCCGGCCGCTTTCCCTTTGTGGCCAAACAGACCGGCATCCTGATCCACCGAACCGGCCTTGAGAAGGTCCGCGCGTTGATCACGGAGCGCGATCTGATTCAACTGTGCGCCCGACCGCTGGAGCAGTTGGGCTTCCGCCTGGAGCCGGAGAAATAGGTATGCGTATCGCTCCATCGCTCGCGGCCGCTCCCATGGGCCATCTCAGCCGGGTAATCGCCGACCTGGAGACGGCCGGCGCGGACTACATCCACTTCGACGTGGAAGACGGTTCGTTTACCCCCGTCATGACCCTGGGCACCCGGATTATCGCCGAGTTGCGGCCGCTCACCCGGCTGCCGTTCGACGTCCATTTGATGATGGTTAATCCGGAATGGATTTTGCCGCAGCTGGTCGAATTCGGCGCCGACCGTATCTCGGTGCATTACGAAGCCTGCCCCTACCCGCGGCGTGTGTTGCGACAGATCGTCTCTCTGGGGGCGCGGGCCGGGCTGGCCTTTAACCCCGCCACTCCGCTGCCCGATCTCTCCTGGCTGTCGCCCTGGCTGTCGTTCGTCATCATGCTGACGACCGAGCCGGAGGTTCCGGATTGTTCGTTCTTGCCCCAAATCCTGGACAGGATTCGGGCGCACCAGTCGGCGGAGAGCGACGAGGGGCTTGAGTGGATCATCGACGGTGGAGTGGGCGCGGGAAATTTGTCCGATATCCGGCGAGCCGGTGTGGACACGGTGGTGGCCGGGCGGGCGATTTTTAAGGACGGGCGAATCTCTGAAAATATGGCCGCGTTTCGCGCGGCAATGTGATTGAAAGAACATGCAATATAACCTTGTCGATTTACTCCGCGCAGATCATATTCTGCTGAACCTGGAAGCGGCCGACGCCGCCGAAATAATCCGGAAAATGACGGAGGCTCTGGTGGCGACGGGCCATGTCACCGCCGAATTTGCCGACGATGTATGGCAACGCGAGCAAACGTTTCCCACGGGACTTCCCACACAGCCGCTGGCTGTGGCCATTCCGCATGCCGACCCGGACCATGTCAATCAGTCGGCCGTTTGTATCGGCACGCTGGCCGCCCCGGTGTCCTTTGCGCAGATGGGGACGGACGGCTCGAC
>CAZZJN010000053.1:14839-18956 GCA_964654505.1 uncultured Ardenticatenaceae bacterium
TGGCCATCAGGGAGCAGGAGAAACAGGTCGAGATGCTTCAGCAATTGATGATGTTGATCCAGACCGGCAGCCTGCTCGAAGGGCTGATGAAGGTGACGGGGACGGACGACGCCCTTGCGCTGATCCGGCAGACCTTAATCCAGGAAGGATGATATGCAAAAGGTTGAACTGAAAATAATCAATGCGGTCGGGTTGCATGCCCGCCCGGCGGCCGAATTCGTGAAAACGGCGACACAATTTCAAAGCAAGATCACCATCCGCAACCTCACTAAATCTTCGGCCGGCGTGGATGCCAAAAGCATCCTGAGCGTGCTGATGCTGGGCGTGGAAAAAGACCATGAGATCGCGCTGGTGGCCGAGGGTGAGGACGAATTGCAAGCCGTCCAGGCTTTGCGCGCGTTGATCGAATCAGACTTTGCGGGGAAGTTTTAGATGACAGACAGGATAAACGGTTTGGCTGCCGCGCCGGGTCTGGCTCGGGGGCCGGCCCTGCGATGGGAGCAACAACCCCTGACGATCCCCGTCTATACGCCCGCCGACCTGTCGGCCGAGCGAACCCGACTGGCCGGCGCGCGCCGGACGGCCGCGGAACAGTTGCGCCAACTCTCCCGACAGATCGAGGCCGGAGTAGGTGAGGCGGAGGCGGCGCTTTTCGAGGCCCAAGCCATGTTCCTGGAAGATGCCACGCTGATTCAAAGGGCGGAGGATGAAATTGCCAAGGGCCAAAATGCTGAGATCGCCTGGCATGAAGCCTGTGAATTTTTCGCCGCTATGCTGGAGAGTATGCCGGACGAGACGCTGAGCGCCCGCAGCGCCGATATTCGCGACATCGACCGCCGAGTCATCGAAACTCTCACCGGCAGCCGGGCCACGGTGATCCTGGTCGAGCCGGTGGTCATCCTGGCTCATGATCTGCTGCCGTCCCAGACGGCCTTGCTGGATCGCTCGAAGGTGCTGGCATTTTGCACGGCCGAGGGGGGGCGGACATCGCACACCGCCATTTTGGCCAAGGCTCTGGGGATCCCGGCCGTCGTCGGATTGGGCGAGGCCGTTCTGCGGGTGCAGAACGATACCGTTCTGCTGGTAGACGGGAACGAAGGTTGGGTGGTTGCCGACCCGGACCCGGAGGCGATCCTCGAGTTTGACCAGCTGGCTCGCGCCGCGGCCGAGCAACGCAGCCGCGACAAGGCGCTGGCCGAGGAACCGGCCATGACGCGCGACGGTCATCGGGTGGAGATTGTGGCTAACGTTGGCAGTGTGGAGGATACCCGTCTGGCCCTGCAATATGGCGCGGAGGGGATCGGTTTGCTTCGAACCGAGTTTCTCTTTCTCAATCGTGGCCAGGCGCCGGATGAGCAAACGCAATATGCCGCCTATCGGACTATCCTGGAGCTGATGGGGTCACGGCCGGCGGTCGTTCGCACACTGGATATCGGCGGTGATAAGGATGTCCCATATTTCGACTTTGGGGCGGAGGCTAACCCGTTTTTGGGCTATCGCGCCGTTCGAATTTCACTGGATCACCCTAAGGAGTTCAAGGTGCAGTTGCGCGCCTTGTTGCGGGCCGGGGTCGGACACGACCTGCGGATCATGTTTCCCATGATCGCCACGCTGGATGAGGTTCGGGCGGTGAAGCGGCTGACAGCCGAAGCGCGCGACTCGCTGCTGAACGAGGGGCAGGAGGCGGCCGGGACGATCCAGGTCGGTATCATGGTCGAAGTTCCCTCCGTGGTTCTGATGGTCGAGCGCTTTGCCCGCGAGGTCGACTTTTTCAGTGTCGGCACCAACGATCTGACCCAGTATATTTTCGCGGCCGAACGCGGCAACGCGCGCGTCGCCCAGTTCAGTGACCCATGCCACCCGGCGGTCCTTCGGGCGATCCGGCAGGTTGTGGAGGGCGCCCATCAGGCGGGCATCTGGGTGGGTGTTTGCGGAGAGATGGGCGGGGACCCGCAAGCGATTCCCATCCTGTTGGGGTTGGGAGTGGACGAGCTGAGCATCACACCGCTCCAGATCCCATCGGCCAAGCAGATCGTCCGGCAGTGGTCTTTGGCCGAGGCGCGGGATCTGGCTGCTCGCGCGCTGGAGCTGGACGATGCGAGCGCGGTGCGGAACCTGGCCCGGCTCAATACCTCCACCAGTTCAACCAGCAAATCAGTCGTGTAGATGGCGGTGATGCAGCCGGGCGCAGGATGTCGATGCCTTCAAACGGCGAGAGCACCAGCAAATCTGCGTCCCCGGAGATGATGCAGTCGGCTGGTCCGGCCAGCGCCGCGGTCAGGAATATTTCATCCTTGTGACGTGACGTTCGTCACTTGACACCCGAAAGAGACAAGCGTTACGGTGTCGGTATCACAATGCCTCTTGGTAAGGATAAGGAGATAGGTCTCATGAAACTATCAAAATACTCCTTAACCACCTGGCTGCTCGCTATGTGGTTTATCGGCAGCGTTGCCTGCACCACTCCAAACTCTGCCCTGGTTGACTCGGAACTCGCCCCGAGCGCGACAGACACCCCGATTTCAACGGCCGCGGCCGTGACGACAGAAGAAGCACCGCCTCCGGTTGCGCCCACCCCGACGCCCATTCCGAATTTGCAGATTCCACCACCCCAGTCAGAACCGACAGCAACGGCTGTGCCGCCATCATCGACGCCACGCGCGACCGTGCCAACACCCACACCTGTACCCACGTCGGATGTCGTGGCCGGATGGCTGACTTATGAGAACACCTATTTTGGCTATCGGTTCGCCTACCCGCCTGATGCGAGAATCCGCATTCAAGGTGTGACCGGGTTTTCGATAGAGGAATTGCCCGAAAACATGACGGTTGAAGCCTATCTGGAACAATTACAGGAGTTGTACCCGGACGATCTCTGCGTCACGGTGCTGTATGAAGAGGGCTTCGTCGTGTTCGTCCCGGTTTATGATAAGGAAGGGAAATATACCGTGCCCTGCGGCGTCACCGGTGTCGGCGACTACGACGTGGTCGACGTGAGTGAAATAGTCGTTATCGATGGCGTGCCTTATACCGCTTCCGGCTGGAAGTTGTATGAGCGAGGAACCGATACATGGCACGGAGAGTTCTATTTTCTGGAAGTGAGCGACACCACCACCATCCACTATGGTCTGACCAGCGGCACCCACGAGGTGTACCTCCGCGTGCAACAGGACATGATTCAAATTGTTATGTCTTTTCGCCGGATTGAGTAGCCCCGGTCAGGACTGCGATGCCCTTTTAAAACGGTCCTTGTTTGCTGAGTTGATAGATAAAGACATCAATGGCGCTTCCGTCAATGAGATGAGCCGTAGTCAGTCTGCGCTCGTAATCCTCGCCCTCGAACTCATCAAGCCTGGGCCAATTCTCCGCCAGGTATTCCGAAGTGAAAACAAAGCCTTGTATTTCATCTCCAGATTGATCCGGAACGATACCGGGATACCCTGCCGCCGCTCCCCAGCCCTTTGATACCAGCCGTCCCCTGACAGTTGCAGGCTGCCAGGAGCCAGGAATATCACGAAGTATATGCTCGTTGGGCCGGCCGGGCGCAAGCGTACCATAGACAAACAGCCGGTTAATCATTATCTCTCCTGGACAACTAACAAAGTATATAACGAAAAGGCCCCTCGCGCGAGGGGCCTTCGTATTCCACTATTCAATTTCCGGTGCCGGACTAGAAGTCCATATCACCCATGCCCATGCCGCCGCCGGGGGGCATGGCCGGGCCCTTGCTGGTCTCCGGGATGTCGGTCACCAGCGCCTCGGTGGTCAGGATCATGGCGGCGATGCTGGCCGCATTCTCCAGCGCGCCGCGGGTCACCTTGGCCGGGTCGATGATGCCGGCCTTGACCATGTTCGGGTACTCGCCGGTCATGACATTGTAGCCCAGCTTCGGATCCTTCTTCTCTTCCTGCAGGCGGCGGACGTTCTGGATGATGACGTCGCCGTTCAGGCCGGCGTTCTCGGCGATCTTGCGCATCGGGGCTTCGAGGGCCACGCGCAGGATCTGGACGCCGGTGTTGATGTCGCCCGCCGGGGCCGAGACATTGTCGAGCGCGGGCAGGGCGTTGAGCAGGGCCACGCCGCCGCCGGGCACGATGCCCTCTTCCACGGCCGCGCG
>CAZZJN010000054.1:0-6812 GCA_964654505.1 uncultured Ardenticatenaceae bacterium
GCGGCCGAGCGGCTGCTGCCCCTGCTCAACCCGCCGGCCGCTTTCTGCGAGGCCTCGGCCGTTTCCTATGAGACCAATCGCCCCTACGGCTTGCTGGCGCGCTTGCTACGGCCGCTGCTGGGACTGGCCACAGGCGACCCGGCGGAGCAGATTCGCGCCCGCGTGGCCGCCGCCGCCGGCAACGACGACGACGCCCGCCTGTTGCAGACGCTGTTTGGTGTGGTCACGGCCGGCAACGGCCACGAGATCAGCGGTGAAGCCTTCGCCGGGCGGCTGGATGAATGTCTCGACCGCCTGTGGCGCGGCCGCCTGGCCGATGGGCCGGTCGTGCTTGCTCTCGACGAACTGCAATGGCTCGACGCTTCCTCGGCCGACCGCCTGGCGCGCCTGTTCTCGCTGGTCGAGACCCACCCCATCCTGTTCCTGTGCGCCATGCGCCGTGAGCGACATACCCCCGGTTGGCGCCTGAAGGAGATCGCCGACCGCGATCTGCCCCACCGCCTGACCGAGACCGCCCTGCACCCGCTGAACGACGGCGAGAGCCGCGAGCTGCTGGCCGGGCTGCTGGGCGCGGCCGAAACGCCCCAACTTCCCGCCGCCCTCATCCTCGACAAGGCCGAGGGCAATCCCCTCTTTCTGGAGGAAGTTGTTCGCCATCTCATCGAGCGCGGCGACCTGACCCGTGGCGAGAGCGGGGCGTGGCTGGCCACTTCCGCGGCCGCGTCCCCGGCCTTGCCCGACTCGATCCAGGCTCTGCTGACGGCGCGCGTCGACCGGCTGGATGAGGCCACCCGGCGCGTGCTGCAGGTGGCCTCGGTCATCGGCCGTCATTTCCTGCGCTCACCGCTGGCCGCGCTGGTTGATGACCCCGACGCCCTCGACCGCCACCTGCTCAACCTGCAACGCGTGGAGTTGATTCGCGAGGTGAGCCGCGTGCCGGAGCCGGGCTATCAGTTCGACCATCCCCTGACGCAGGAGGCGGTCTATAACACCATTTTGCTGAAGCAGCGGCGGGCCATGCACCTGCGGGCGGCCGAGGTCATCGAGTCGATCCGCGCCGGCAATCCGGCCTTTGCCCCCGTGCTGGCCCATCATTTCCTGGAGGGCGACGCCCCGCAGCGCGCGCTGCCCTACCTGCTGCTGGCCGGGGCGACGGCCGTCCGGCTGCATGCCCTGGCCGAGGCCAATGCCCACTACGAGCGCGCCCTGCCCATCGCCCTGGCCCTGCCCGACGGGTCGTCGTCGCTGGTGGAGATCACCGCCGAATACGGCCGCGCCCTGGAGCTGGCGGCGCGTCTGGCCGAGGCCGAGAAACATTACGAGGCGATGGAGCAGCTGGGCCGCGAGCGGAATGACCCGGCGCTGGAACTGGCCGCCGACCTCGGTCTGGGCAAGCTCTACGGCAATGTGACCCTGTTCTATAATCCCCCCCGCGCCCGCGCCCTGATGGAGCGAGCCATCGAACTGGCCCGTCTGACCGGTGACCGTCGGGCGGAGGTGCGCATCCTGTGGAATATGGTCAACATCGACCGCTTCGACCTCAACTCGCTCGACCGGGCCATCGTCAGCGGCGCGCGCGGCGTGACTCTGGCGCGTGAATTGGGCTTGCGGGAGGAGCTGGCCTATCTGCTCAATGACATGAGCGACATCTACGCCACGGCCGGCAACTATGCCGAAGCCATGCGAGCGCTGATTGAGGCCCAATCGTTGTGGGAGGCGCTGGGCAACGAGCCGATGCTGGCCGACAGTCTGTCCAGCGGGGCCATCTGGGAATCCATCTATGGCGATCTGCCGGCTTCGCTGGAGCGGACGACCCAATCGATCCAAATCTCGCGGCGGCTGGGCAATGTCTGGGGCGAGGCCTATGGCCGCGGGGTGCACGGCATGGGCTTGGCCATGGCCGGGGAATTTGGCGAGGCAATGGCTGAACTTGAGCAAGCCATCCGGCTGGCCGAGAAGGCCGGGTTCATGGGGGGCCGGGTGATCTGCCTGGCCTATCTGTCCCGCGTCTATCTGGACCTGGGCGAGGTGGAATCGGCCAAGGAGATGGCCCGCGCGGGGCTGGAGATCAGCCGGGCGCAACTGCCGCAATTCGCCGGCATGGTGATCGGGCGGCTGGCGATGGCGCTCATCGCCGGCGGGCAACTTGACGCGGCGGCCGAGGCGCTGGCTGATCCGCTGGGCGCGCAGGAAAAGCAACAGGTTTTTGTGCGGTTCGAGCTGTCCCAGGCTCAATGCGAGCTGGCGCTGGCCCAGGGGCGCGTCGATGAGGCTCTGGCAGAGGCCCGGTCGGCGGTTGACTTTTTCGTTCGGGCCGAGTCCCGCGGCTGGATGCCGGTCACGCGCTGGGTGGAGGGTCGCGCCCTCGTGCGTCTCGGCCGTCTGGATGAGGCCGCCGCGACGTTGGCGGTGGCGGTGGACGTGGCCCGTGGCAACGAGATGCACGGCTATCTGTGGCGCATCCTGGCCACGCTGGCCAAGGTGGAAGAGACGCGCGGCAACTCCGACGCGGCCGCCGCGCTGTGGGCCGAGGCTGCGGCCGAGATCGAGCGGCTGTCCGGCCGGATCTGGCCTGAGGAATTACGGGCGTCTTTCCTTCAGCTACCAAATGTGCGAATGATTATCGAGACGGTTAGCGGGTGATTCGCTCGTAGTCATGATGACCAAGCTCAAATTCCCAACCGATCACGACGATACCCGGTTTATTCCCGTATCAATCCCCGACCTGGAGGATGTCCGGGCCTTCGCCGCCAGCCTGCACCGGCGCGGAGAGACCTGGCAAGGGGAGGCCTTCGGCTGGTCGGCCGAATACAACCCGCAACGGGATGAGCCGCCGCTTGACTCGCGTATGACCTTCACTCCGGCCGATTTCTGCATTGGCGAGAGCGGCATTTGGTTTTTCTCGCTCCAGTGGGAAAGCGGCCACGACGCCCCGCCGTCGGAGTTCATCGACGACCGCAACATCATCCGCGCCGACTAGAGCCGGCGGCGCTGCCGGAATCTCAGGAAACCTGGCCCTCGTCAGCCATCCCGGTGGTTGATTCGCCCGCGCAATAGTGGCTGGTCGATAGCCGCGACGTCGATCCGATCCGTGCCCAGGAAGGCGGCGAAACGGCCGAACCCGCGAGCCAGCGCCTCGGCAAAGGCCTCGTCGACGGCCAGCGATTCATCCTCCAGCCAAAAGCCGAGGACGACGAACGTATTGGTAGCGCGGTCGAGTTTGCTGTCGAAGCGGGCCACCAGCCTGTCCCCCCATAGCACCGGCAGGGTGTAATAGCCGAAGCGACGCTGGTGGACGGGCTTATAGACTTCCCAGGTGTAATCAAAGCTGAACAACTGTTTGGCGCGGCCGCGGGCGCTGACGGGGTCGAGTGGGGCCAAAAAGACGGCCTCGTCGGTGGTGATCGGCCCCAGCGGCCGCCAGGCCTCCGGCACCCGCCCGGCGCTCAGTTCGGCCAGCGCGGCCGCGTCGCCGCCCAGGGCGTAATGGGGTGTCTTCCAGCCCTCCACCCGCACCTCGACCAGATCGCCGGCGGCCAGCAGCCCCTCCCAGCGCTGTTTGGCGGCGTGGGCCGGTTCGGTGGAGTAGGTAGTGATGCTGCTGCGGCGGAAGCGGGACAGGCCGTTGAAAGCCACTTCCTTCAGGGCCAGGAAGCGCCCGGCGGCTTCGTCGTCGCTCTCGCGGATGAGGTGGGGCGGGGCGACGGCCTCGGTGGGGGCATAGACGCGCTCGAACTTCTCGCGGTGGTGGGTCATGGCCTCGCCGACGCGCCACAGGTAATAGAGGGCCAGGGCGCTGTCCTTGCGGCCGCGGTAGCTTTGGGTGCGGGCGCGGTCGGTCATTTTGAAGTCGCGATTGCTGACCAGTCCGCGCTCGCGCAGGATGAGGCGCATCTCGGCCACGGCTTCGGGGTGCTCGCGGGCGATGGCGCCGACGCCGTCGGAGTGGTCACGCTCACGCCGCATGATGGCTCGCCAATGGGGCAGCTCGGTCATCGGCCGCGCCGCCAGCCAGCCGCCCCAGTCGAAGAACTCGCGCCGGTCATAGGTCGCTGCCTCCCACAGGCCGGGGGTGTAATCGAGCACCCGGCTGTGCAGGGCGATGTCCTGGCTGCGGGCGATGATCTGCAGCGGGTCGAGTTGCAGATATTCCATGTCGCCCATGGCCTGGGCCACGCCCGACGGGCCGCTCTGTCGGCGGCCGGGCCACAGGCCTTGCTTGCCGAGGATGAAGCGGCGGGCGGTTTCAATGTCGATGTTAATCATATTGTTGTTCTACTCCGTCGGAACCCCCCACAAAACCAATTGCCCCCGCGTATCAACTGAAGCTACCCGGCCGGCCGCATACTCCACGGCCACGGCCGTGACCGGGGCGCCGGCCTTCAGCGTGGCCGTCAGCTTCCCCTCGGCGGTGAAGAACTTAATAGTTCCGTCGCCGCCGCCCGTCACCAGCCAGCCCCCGTCGGGAGAGAAGGCGATATCGGCCACACCGCCGTCGTGGGCGACCGCCTCTTGCACCGTTCGGCAGCCGTCGACCGCGATCAGCGCCAGCGTGCCGCTCTCTGTGCCCACGGCCAGCATGTCGCCATTGGGCGAGAAGGCCACGGCCGTCGCCGGGCCAACCTGTGGGGCGCAGAGGATTTGGGTGAACGTGCTGTCGGTCACCAGCACCCCCGGCTCGCCGTCCCGCGCCAGCGCCAGACCGCCGCCCTCGCGAAAGGCCAGGTCAGTGATCGCCGCCGCCGGAACTGCGGCCGATGTCGAGCCGGCTCTCTCGGCGGGCACGCGGGCGACCTCCGTGCCCCCGGCCACGTCCCAGACGCGGGCCAGGCCGTCGCCATAGCCGGCGGCGATGAGGCGGCCGTCGAGGCTGAAGGCGGCGGCGAAGATGAAGCCGCTGTTGCTCGACGACGGCTGGAATTCGGCGAAGAGTTGCCGCGTGTCGGTGTCGTAGGCGCGCAGGACGCGATCGTTACCGCCGGCCAGGATCATCCGCAACCCGTCCCGACGGCCGCCGGTGGGCGAATGGGCGAGGGCGCGCACCCAGCCGGGCTGGTCAGCGGTCTCATGACGGAGAGCCAGCGAGGGCACCTCCCAAAAGCGCAGCGTGCCGTCCATCCCCGCCGTGGCAACCTCGTTCCGGCCGGGGTCGAAGGCTACGGCCGACGCGCCGCCGCTGTGGGCATCGACGCGACCGAGTTCCTGCACGCGCGAGACGTTGTTGTTGTCGATCGTTTGGCCGGGGGAAGTCACCGGCGGTCGACGGGTGGGGGTGGTCGTAGGCCGAGTGGCGCCACTTGTCGCCGTTGGGGGGAGGGCGGTCTCCACCGGCGGCACCTTGGTCGCGTCACCGGCATGACCCTGATTAAAAGCGGGCAAAACGCGGGTCATGGCCCAGGCCAGGAGCAGCAGGCCGAGCGCGGTGGCGGCCCACATGGCCCAGCGGGGCAGACCGCCCCCGGAGGTGGCCGTCTGCGAGCCGGGTTGCGCATAGTCAATCGGATTCGCGCCGGTCAGGGCGGCCGGGCGCAGGTCGGTCTTGGGGAAGACGCCGCTCCATTCGAAGGTGTAGGTGGCCCAATAGCGCAGCCAGGCGCGCAGCAGGTCGCGCTCGCGGGGTTCGGCCACCCCCTCGCTGTCGGTGACGACGTCGGCCATGAACTGCCGCACGTCATCGGCCAATTGCCCGGCGGCCGGGGTGCGGCGGCGGAGGTCGTCGGCGGTTAATTCGCTCTGGCGGGCCAGCAGGGCTTCATGTCGTTGTTGGAGGGCCGAGAAGGTCATTCCACGCTCCATAGGGATTCGGCCGACAGGTCGTAGAGGTCGCCGGCGGTCTTGCGCAACTCCTCGTCGGCCAGAAACAGGTTGCGCTTGATGGCGTCGTCGAGCCGCGACGTCTCCTCGCGCAGGGTCTGCCACCAGGCGTTATCGGCCGTGGCCGCCGGAGACGACGGCCGTCGCGCCAGTTGGGCCTGGATGCTGTTGCGCAGCGCGCTCAGCTCCACGGCCCACTCCGGGCCGGTGAGAGCGTCGGCCGTCTCGTTGAACGGCTTTCCGATGTGGCGGATGTCGCGGGCGAACAGCAGCAGCATGTAGATGGTCTGATAGACCGCCTGCCAGGCCAGCTGCAGCATGCGCGGGTCGATGCGCTCCTCGCGGGCGTCGATGCGTTCCACCTGAGTGCCGAAAGAGTCGTAGACGTTGAGCAGGATGTTGAGCCGGTTGTGCAGCTCCTTCCATTCGACCATCTGCTCGTTATAGCGGCGGAACTGCTCCAGCAGGCTTTGCAGCTCGGCCTGTTGCTCGGGGGCGGCCCCGGCGCGACGGGCCAGACGCTGGACGTTTAGCCCGATGTGGGGGCGCAATTCGACCACGCGGGCGATGAGGTCGGGCAGCCGGGCCTGTCGCTCCATGTAGAGGATCAACTCGCGGGCCTTGTCCCCCTTGGCCGCTCCGGCCAGGTCCTCGTAATCGATGCCCAGCTCGAAGCACAGGTCGCGCAGCTCGCTGTCGCTGAACAGGGCGCGGATTTGCTCCAGCAGGCGGGGCTTGTCGGGCGGGCGGCCGTCGGTGGTGTCGGTCATCTTGCCGGTCGGTGTCGGGTCATGGAGCGGGTGCGGGTGTTGTCCATTGTGTGACGAATGGCGATGTGAAATTGTTCCGGAATACCGGGTATTTATATAGCAAGCCGAACCCCATTATACCACGGTATACAACGGCTTTGGGGCTGGAAACCGGGGTACATTAGGGCAATCGAGTGAAGAATATTGGACCGCGAATGAACGCGAATTAGTGCGGATGAACGCGGATGA
>CAZZJN010000054.1:6912-18693 GCA_964654505.1 uncultured Ardenticatenaceae bacterium
ATGCGGATGAACGCGGATGAACACGGATATGATGGGGGGCTGCGATGGGGGATGTGTGTGATGTGGGATACCCGGTCTCGGCCCGCCTGCAAGGGTTTTTCCTGCCCATGTAAATCAGTGAAATCCGTGTCATCCGCGTTCGATTCGATTTTCAGTCGTCACTTACTCGTACCGGAACCGCCACACGCCGACGACGAAGAACACCGCCGCGAAGGCCAGCAACACGGCCGCTTCCGGCAGGATATCGGCCAGCCCCTGACCGCGCATGGTGATGTCGGTTAGGGCGCTCATGGCCCAGGTCGTGGGCAGCACCTTGACGACCTGTTGCATCCCGGCCGGGAACATCTCCATCGGCCACCAGGCCCCGCCCAGAAGGGCCATGGCCATGCCCAGCATGATGCTGAGATTGGAGGCCTGGCTCTCGGTCTTCACGAAAGCGCCCAGCGCCGTGCCCAGGGCGACCCCGCACAAGCCGAAGGCCACCAGCACCACAGCCAGGGCCGCCGGGTCCTGGCCCCAGGGGACTTTCATCACGTAGATGCCGAACAGGATGAGCAAGGCCATTTGCACCAGGGCGACGAGAAACTGGCCGCCGATCGCCCCCAGCAGGAAGGTCGATTTGCGGGTCGGCGTCACCATCAGTCGTCGCAGCGTGCCCAGCGCGTGCTCCATGACGAACAAGCCCGACGCGCCCAGCAGGGGGATGAACACCCAGGTGACGAGTTGCCCGGCCGAGGATTGCGCCCGCTGGCTGTAGACTTCGGTCTGCCCGGCGGCGGCGACGGTGAATTCGACGCGCTCGGCCGGCGGTTCGGCCGAGGCCGCGGCCAGCGTGGCCTCGAAGAAGGCGGCGCGGGCGGCAACGTCGGCAAACGGCCGCACGCTCTCGACGGCCGCCAGGCTTTCGCGGGCCACCAACAGCGGCCGGGCGATCCGGCCCACGGCGCGAGCGGCTTCCTGCTGCGCCACCAGGCCGATGTTGCTGTTGGGGGCGGAGCGCAGGACGATCTCGGCCGCGTCGCCCGCTTGCAGGCTGTCGGCCGTCAGGGTGTCGCTGAAGCCGGCGGGGATGATGAGGTAGGCGCCGATGTCGTTGCCGGCCAGCTGCTCCTCGGCCTCGTCGCGGCTGCGCGTCTCCGGCCGGATGGTCTCCGAGCGGCCCAGCGCGTCCAGAAATGCGGCCGCCTGCACCCCGCCGTCCTCGTCCACCACCGGCACGACGATGCGGGGGTCGGTCATCTCCTGCGGCAGGCCGCCACCGACAAGCCAGGTGAAGACCAGCGGCAGGATGAGGAAGAAAACCAGTTCCGTCGGACCGTTGAAGCGCAGGGCGAGGTCCTTGCGAATGATGGCGATGAGTTTGTTTAGCATGATGATTTCCTCTGTAGCTTGATTTGCCTGATTGGTCGATAAATCTTCTAGCCGGTCAACAGGTCGGTCTGGCGGCGGCGCATGAGCACGGCCGAGGCCACGAACAGGACGACGGCCATGACCGACAGGGCGGCGACGGGCGCGGCGATCCCGGCCAGGCCGTCCCCGGCGGCCAGCGACATGAAGCCGTCCAGCGCCCAGCGATTGGGCGTCAGGCGCGCGGCCGCGTTCATGACCGGGCCGAATGACTGGCCGGGAATGAAGCTGCCGCTCACGATGCCGAAGATCAGCGTCAGAGCCATGCCCATGGCGCTGATTTGACTGTCGTTGGACGACAGCGAGGCGATGAGCAGGCCCCAGCCGGTGGCGGCCAGCGCGGCGGCGACGACGAGCAACAGCACGCCCAGCGGGTTGCCCCAGTTGAGCCGGAACATGACCGTCGTCAGCAGGATGAGCACGGCCATCTGGATGAAGCCGCCCAGGAAGATGCCGGTCACCTTGCCGCCCAGCACCTGGCCGGGCGTGACCGGCGCAGCCAGCATGCGGGCCAGCGTGCCCTCGCGTCGCTCCGACAGCAGCGTGCGCGCCCCCAGCGTGACGGCGTACATCAGGAAGAGCAGGGCCATGGCCGGGGCGAAGTAGGACAGCAGGTTGAAACCCTGGTCGTCGTCGCCGGCCGCGGCCGTCTCGGTGCGCACGCGGATGAGGCCGGAGGTCGAGGTCGATGCGTCGCCCGTGAGCAAACCCTCGCTCAGGGCGCGGCCGACATCCGGCAGTTGTTCGGGCGGCACCGCGCCGCTCGTGACCAGCTCGGTCAGGCTGAGGCGGATGGTCGTCACGCCGGTTTCGGCGCGGGCGGTGAACTCCTCGGCGATGCTGCGCACAATGCCGGCGCGGATGGGCGAGCCGGGGTCGCCGTAGATCTGCAGAGCGACCGGGGCAGGGGAGTCGCCGGTGGCCATATCGGGCATGAAGGATTGGCTGAAGCCGTCGGGGATGACGATGAGAGCCGCCACACGACCGGCGCGCACTTCCTCCAGCGCCGCCGCTTCATCGTCCCAAACCTCGGCCGACAGCAGATCGCTCAAATCCGGGCCGGTGAACAGGTCGATGAGAGGCTGGGCCAGCTCGCCGCCGTCGTGATCGACGATGGCCACGGGGATTTCGCTGACGGCCGGGGCGTCGTCGGAGCGGTTGAAGCTGCCGGTCACGAGGCCCATGCCGAGGGTCAGCACCAGCGGCCCGGCGATGACCAGGATGAGCGCGGTGCGGTCGCGCCAGAGCAGGCTGATGTCTTTCCACATGATGGTGAGTATCTTGTTCATGATGACCTTCTCCCGTTGTATAGTGCGTTCAGGTTTCGTTGCTGCTCCCACCTAGTCCCGCAGCCCGCGACCGGTCAGGTGCAGGAAGACGGCTTCCAGATTCGGCTCCTGGATGTCGATGGAGCGGACGCGCAGGCCGAGGTCGTTGGCGCGGCCGACGACGCCCGGCAGGGCTTCCCCGGCGTCGGCCACGTTGACCAGAATCGTGTGGTCCTCGGCCGACGCCCCCAGCACACCCGGCAGGTTGCTGAACAGGGCGATCGGCCCGCCGCTTTCGGGGGCGATGTCGCCGTTGCTCCCGGCGGCCACGGGGACGACCGCGGCGGCTTCCTCGGCCAGGTGCAGGCGCAGCGTCTCCTGCTCGCCCACGACCTTTTTCAGCTCGTCCTGCGTGCCCACCGCGATGAGCCGCCCCTTGTCGATGATGCCCACGCGGTCGGACAATTCCTCGGCCTCTTCCATATAATGGGTGGTGTAGAGGACGGTCATGCCCTCCCGGCGCAGCTCCTGCACCATGTCGAGGATGCGGCGACGGCTTTGGGGATCGATGCCCACGGTCGGCTCGTCCATGAACAGCAGTTGCGGCCGGTGGAGCAGCCCGGCGGCGATGTTGATGCGGCGCTTCATGCCGCCGGAGAAGGTCTTGACGTCATCTTTGGCCCGGTCGCTCAGCCCGACTTGGGCCAGCACCTCGTCGATACGCCGGTCCAGCTCGCGGCCGCTCATGCTGTAGAGGCGACCCCAAAAGCGGAGGTTGTCGCGGGCGCTCAGCGCGCCATAGAGGGCGATCTCCTGGGGCACGACGCCGATGGCCCGACGAACGCTGAGGGTGTCGCCGGGGATGGCGTGGCCGGCGATCTCGGCCGTGCCGCCGGTCGGCTCGATGAGGCAGCTGAGCATGTTGATCGTGGTGGACTTGCCCGCGCCGTTGGGGCCGAGCAGGCTGAAGATCTCGCCGCGCAGGATGCTGAAGGAGATGCCTTTCACGGCTTCGAATTCGCCGAATGTCTTGCGAAGGTCTTTGGTGGTCAGGATTGATTCGGTCATGGGTTGCCTCGTTCAAATGATAGATCGTCGATAATTGCCCCTATCGTAATGGATTCCTGCCCGGTTTACATCTATCGGAAGTCATGTCGGGGTCATGTTCGGCGGTATGACCCGGGGGATGCAGGTCATGGGTGCGATTGACATAAACGGGGAGTGAAATCCCCTGAAACGGCCGAACGTTGCGCAAAATTTACGCCCCTCCTGTTGGCCGGCGGGTACAATACAGGTGGCGATTTTATGTAATGGAATGTGACAGGGGCCAGATGACCGACAAGTTGCCGACCAGGCCGACGCAGGGAATCCGCGAGGCGTTGAATGAGTTGTTACGACGCAACAAGGGCACGAATGACAAGGTGGCGGGGGAGATGTATCTCGACCGCGACCTGTTTGTGGCTCGCTTGCGGCGGCCGATGGTGGTGGAGGGGCAGTGGGAGAACCTGGACCGGACGGTCGATCTGTTGGAGTTAATCGAAGCCCACCGGCGAGAGGCCAACAAGAACGACAAAGGTGACTAAGCGGCGGGCAGGCGGCTCAGCACATCGTACAAGTGGCGATAGGCGGCGCGCACGTCGTCGGGCAGGTTTGTGATGTCCTTGGCGATCTCGGCCGTTTTGAGGGACACATTCGGCAGCGGGTCGTCGCGCAACCATTCGGGGTCGAGCCAGAGGCCCGGCAGGACGGCCGAGTGATAGATGCCGTCGTCGTCGAGGGGCGCGGGCACCAGGCGACCTTCCTCGTCGCGCCGGTAGAAATCAGCTTGCTGCTGGCGGGGCCGCGGGTCGATCACCCAATATTCCCGCACACCGGCCTGCTCGTATTCGATGAACTTGTCCACCTTGTCGATGCGGGCGCTGCCGGCGGAGACGACCTCGATCACCAGATCAGGCGCGCCGTTAAAGCGCCGGTCGTCAAAGCGTTCGGCCCGATTCGCGGATACAAACAGGACGTCCGGCTCGCGGGCAGGGCCGTCGGGCCACAGTTTGGCCTCAAATGGCCCTATCTGAACCCGCCCCAGACCAAGCAATTCGACCAGGGTATTGAGGACATAGGCCAGAAAGATGACGATCTGCTGGTGGCGGTCGGTGGCAGGCATATAGGTGATGATCTCCCCGTCTTTCCATTCGACTTTGGCGTTGTCCGGCTCCCAGGCGAGATAGTCGGCATAGGATGCCGGAATGCGGGCGGGGCCGGGGCGTTCCTGCGTCGTCTGGATAGGCACCGTGGTCATGATGGCTTGCATTATACCACAGAACGGAAAGCCCCGGATGCAGGGGGCATTACAACAGCCCTATCTCTCTCGCTCGCAGAGCCGCCTGTGTCCGGTCGCGCACGCCCAGCTTGCCCAGGATATTGGTGACGTGATTCTTCACCGTGCCTTCGGTGATGACCAGCAGGGCGGCGATCTCCTTGTTGCTGTCCCCGGCGGCCACCAGCCGCAAGATCTCCAGCTCGCGCTCCGATAGCGGCTCCACCAGGTCGGGCGGGGGTGGGGGCGTTCCGGCTGTCCTCTCCAGCCGGTTGAATTCAGCCAGCACCTTGGCCGCCACCGACGGTTGCAGGAAGCTCTCGCCCCGAGCGGCGGCGTGGATGGCCTCCACCAGCTTGTCGGACGAGACATCCTTCAGCAGGTAGCCCAGCGCCCCGGCCCGCAGCCCGTCGAAGACGCGGTCGTCGTCGTCGAAGGTGGTCAGCACGATGACGCGGGCGGGATGGCCGCTCGCTTTCAGGCGGCGGATGGCCGTCGCGCCGTCGAGGACGGGCATCTGCAGGTCCATCAGGATGACGTCGGGCTGCAGCGCGGCGGCCGCGTCCAGCGCCTCCTGCCCGTTGGCCGCCTCGCCCACGATGTCGATGTCGTCATGGAGCGACAGCAGGGTGTGAAGCCCTTCGCGGAGGAGAGTCTGGTCATCGACCAGCAGCACGCGGATGCTCATGGGGTCTCCGTCTCGGCGGGTTCGGCGGCCGTGGCGGCCGTGGCCGCGGGTAATTCCAGCCGCAGGGTGTAGCCTTCGCCGGGCCGGGAGGTGGCCTCGACGCGGCCGCCCAGTTGCCGGGCGCGTTCGCGCAGCCCCAGCAGCCCGAAGCCGCCCGGTTCGCCGCCCCCAGTGGAGCCGATCCCGTTATCGGCGACGACCAGCGAGACGGCCGCCGGGTCGAGGTAGCTGAGCGTCAGGTCGACGCGCGAGGCGCGGGCGTGCTTGCGGACGTTGGTCAGCCCCTCCTGCGCCCCGCGATAGAGGGTGAGTTCGGCGCGGGGGTCGAGCGGGCGCAGCGTGCCGATCTGATGGAAGGCGACGACGAGGCCCGTGGCCTGGAACTCATCGGCCAGGCGGGCGACGGCTTCGGGCAGGGTCAGCCGGCCCAGCGGCGATTCGCGCAAGGACGACACCGAATGGCGCACGGCCGACAGACCTTCCTGCGTCAGATGGGCGGCCTTCTCCAGCGCCTCCCCAGCGCGGGGCGGATCCTTGTCCAGCAGCGCTTGGGCGGCCTTGATCTGGACGTTGGCCGCCGTCAGGTAGTGGCCGAGGTTGTCGTGGATCTCGCGCGCCAGCCGGTTGCGCTCCTGGGTGGTGGCCAGTTCCTCGGCCTGGACGGCGAAATCCCCCAGACGGCGGTTGGCGTCGGCCAGCTGCGCGGTCAGCCGTTCGGCCTCCCGTTGGGCCAGCTCGGCCTTTTGGGTCAGATTGACGAAGATGATGACGAACACGAGGGCTGTGCTGAAGATCAGCGTCGTGATGAACGCCTCGGCCAGGTTGCCCTGCCGGATGTAGAAGATGAGGAAGAAGCCCACCAGGACGATCAGATAGATGAGGCGGCGCGGCCAGCGGGGCAGGTCGACGGCGGCGATGCCGACGAGGGGCATCGAAATCAGCCAGATGGTGTAGGTGCCGCCCAGCATGAACTGGATGATGAGCATGAGGGCGACGAGAGTGGTGAAGCTGATCCATTGGGTGTGGCGGCCCAGCAGCGGTTCCAGGGCGTCGTGCCTGACCATCAGCAAAGCCAGATAGATCGCCCCCAGCGCCGTGGCGGCCAGGAGAGTGGCCAGGGTGAAGGGCGGGTCTTCGCCGTTGCTCAGCTCGAAGAAGAAGAGGAGGTAGGCGATGCCGAAGGCCACCGCCACGGTGACCATGGTGGGGATGTGGTTGTGAAACTCGATGAGCGGCCGGCGGTCCTGGGCGGTCATGTCAGTATGATAAACGAGATGGGCGGGGATTTCCAGATGGATCGACCGGGCTGCCTGTTTGGCGATAGGTGGCCTGATCTAGCGGCCGTGCCAGGAGAAATTGTCAAAGCGGGCGTCGGTCGATGTCTGGCTGGTGTAGGCGGCGACGACGACCCCGGCCAGGACGGGCGTGGCCGTTCCGACGCCGGTCAGCTCGCCGACCTGCGTGCCGTTGATGGCGAGGAGGATGCGCTCGCCCGCGCGCTCGGCCGCCAGCCGATTCACGGCATTGCCCGGCTGCACGGCGTCGTGGCCGGTGGGAGCGATGACCGTCCTCAGATCGCCGCCGCGCACTTCGAACACCATCCAGCGCCGGACATTGGTGTTGACGGCCAGCAGGAAACCCCGGGGCTGGGCGAGCTGCTCCCGGTTGTCGTCGAGGGCGAACAAGAGGCCGATGAAGTTGCCGCCGGTGGCGTTGCCCCAACGGGCATCGACGGCCGCGGCGTAGTTGGCCCGCGGGCAGACCGGGGCGGGGACGGTCCACACCATGCCGGGGGTGGAGAAGCGCAGCCGGTATTCGCCGCCGCTGATCTCGGCTCGCAGGTCGCCCGATTGGCCGATGAACCAGCCGGCGGCGTTGTCGTTGAACGGGTCGTCGAAGGGACCGCAGGGATCGTTGGCGGCATAGGGCAGGAGGATGGTGTAGGGCGGGTCGTCATGGGCGGCCGTCGCCGGGACAGTGGCGGCCGACGCTGGAGCAAGGCCGATGGCCGCCGGCAGGCCAATGAATAAAAGCAGTATCGACAGCCGGAGTGAAACGTGGAGCCTCATCGCCGAACCTCCATTTTGGGGCGAATTATGATTGCGCGCGCGAAATATCCTTCTATTATAGGGCAGAAATCGTAACCAATGAATCATAATCGGGTTACATTGGTTAGATCATCATGTGACCGGATGTGGCAAGTCCATTCGGCCGCTCGATCGTTACATTTATAGTTGTTATCCTGTTTCAATTAACATTCGGAGGATATTTGTCATGGGTGCAATTCTTAGTCTTCTCGTTTCCTGGCTTCTTGCCGCGCTGGTTATTTTCATCGTCGGCAAGCTGAACCTCGGCCTGTCGGTCGACAGCTTCGTCAGCGCGCTCATCGCCGCGGCGGTCATCGCCATCATCACCTGGGTGGTCATGTGGCTGTTGACGAGTGTGTTGAAGATTAGCATCGGCGCCGCCTGGTTTGGCGCCCTCGTCTCCCTGGTGATCTCGGCCCTCGTCCTGTTGTTCAGCGAGCGCTTCGTGAAAGGCATGAAGGTCGCCGGCTTCAACGGCGCCCTGATCGCCGCCGTGGCCATCGCCGTCGTGAGCTGGCTCGGCAGCTGGCTGCTGGGTCTGTTCGGCTTCTAATCATCAGACAAAGGCTCTTCGGAGCCTTTGTTGTTTTCCGACTTGCCAACGACGCCCGGCCGAAAGGTCGGGCGTTTTTATTGGGGTAAAGACAACCGATCGCCATCCCCCAAGCAATTTGCTAAGCTCTCCTCATCATGACCAACCGCTTTCCCCTCCAATTCGGCTATTTCCTGGCCCCCGACGCGGCCGACCTTAACGAGACCATTTTTGTTGCCTCCATTCCGCCTCCATTGATACAATACCCGACTTTGCAGCACTCACCGGAGCGTTTCCGGCATCTGGAGATTCACCATGAAGTTATCAGAGTTCCTTGAGGATTACGGCGGCTGGCTGGCCTTTGTCATCGCCCTTGTGGCCACCGCCGGCAGCCTGTACTACAGCGAAATCGCCCATTTCATCCCCTGCCGCCTGTGCTGGTTCCAGCGCATCTTCATGTACCCGCTGACGATCATCACCCTCGTCGGCTCGTTGCGGCGCGATGACTACCTGCCGACCTACGTCCTGCCGCTGTCGATCATCGGTCTGGGCATCTCGACCTATCATGTTCTGATGGAGCGCGGCATCATCCCGCCCTCGGCCACCTGCTCGGCCGACGTGCCCTGCAACATCTCCTACGTCAACTATTTTGGCTTCGTCACCATCGCCGTCATGGCTCTGGTCGCCTTCACGCTGATCACGCTCATCATGTTCGGCATGCAGGCCGCCTATCGCCGCGCCGAAGCCGGGCAACTGCCCATCCCCGGCAACGAGATCCGCTAGAATGCGCCGTCGCCTCATCCTGCCCATGCTGTTGGGCTTGCTGCTGGCGGCCTGCCGCGTCGATGAGGCTCCGCCGCCTGCGCTGACGCCCACCCCGGCCGACCCGGCCGCACTGGGCCGCGAGACGTTCGCCAAGTGGTGCGTGCCCTGCCATGGCGCGGATGGCCAGGGCTTCGTCAACGCCCTCAACGCCCCGGCCCTTAACGCCGGCGGCGAGGCCTACAAGCTGTCCGACCAGGCCATCCTCGACGCCATCATCGACGGCGGCGCGGCTTCCGGCGGCGCGATGGCTCCGCTGGGCAACGCGCTGACCGACGAGCAGGAGGCGGCCGTCCTGCAGTACCTCCATACCCTGTGGACGGACGAAGAGCGGGCGGCCCATGTCCACGCGGAGTAATTCGGTGCTATCCGGCGAAGCCCACGCCCTCTATCTCCACATTCCCTTCTGCCGCCACCGCTGCAGCTATTGCGACTTCAATACCTACACCACGGTGGGGGAGTTGCAGGCGCCCTATGTGGCCGCGCTCATCGAGGAGATTCGCCATGTGGGGGCGGCCGCTCCGTCGCGTCCGGCGGTGCCCACGGTCTTTTTTGGCGGCGGGACGCCGTCGCTGCTGGCGCCGGAGGAAGTGGCGGCCATTCTCGGTGCCGCCCGCGAGGCATTCGACCTGTCGCCGGAGGCCGAGATTACCCTGGAGGCCAATCCCGAGACGGTGGACGTTGACCGGCTGGCGGGTTTTCGGGCGGCGGGGGTCAACCGGATCAGCTACGGGGTGCAGAGCGCCGACGCCGGGGAGCTGGCGTTGCTCGGCCGCGAGCATGACTTCGCCACAGCCGTGGCCGCCGTGGAGGCCGCGCGCGAGGCGGGCTTCGACAACCTCAACCTCGATCTCATCTACGGCCTGCCCGGCCAAACTGTCGACGACTGGCAGCGCACGCTCGACACGGTGCTGGCGTCGGCCGCGACCATGCCCGTCATCACCCACATCAGCCTCTATTGCCTGACCATCGAGCCGGGCACGCCGATGCAGCGTTGGCTCCACAACGGGACGATCATGGCTCCCGACCCCGACACGGCCGCCGACCAGTACGAGGCTGCCTGCCGGGCGATGGCCGGGGCCGGGTTCGACCATTACGAGATATCCAATTGGGCGCGGCCGGGGCGGGAGTGCCGCCACAATCTGGTCTACTGGCGCAATGAGCCGTATCTGGGGCTGGGGGCGGGGGCGCATGGGCTGGCGGGGGGCTATCGCTATCAGGTGGTGCGATTGCCGCGAGCGTACATTAAGAGAATTACGAATTACGAATTACGAATTACGAATGAAGATAACGCAATTACGAATGACGAATTACGAATGACGAATGAAGAGGGCTCCTCCGCCCCTCCGCTCCCCTTCCCCCTGTCCCCCGCCGTCGCGGCCCACCACCTGGTGGACGAGGCCGAGGCGATGTCGGACACGGTCATCACGCAGTTGCGGCTGCTGAACGAGGGGCTGGATTTGGACGGGTTCGCCGCCCGCTTCGGCCGCGCCTTCGACGAGGTCTACGGGCCGCAGCTGCGGCAGCTGGTCGATTGGGAGCTGTTGCGCATCGACGGCCCGCGATTGCTACTGACCGAGAAGGGGCGCTTTCTCAGCAATCAGGTCTTTTACCGTTTCGTCTAGGACGATGCCCCATTCTTCCAAGGCAAACCGCATGAAGAATATTATTAACGCGAATGAACGCGAATGAACACGGATATGACGGGTGGCTGCGATGTGGTATGCCCGGTCTCAGCCCGCCCTGTCGGATCTCAAGGGTTATTCCTGCCCATGTCAATCAGTGAAATCCGTGTCATCCGTGTTCTGTTCGCCCGTTCGCCATTCGTCATTCGTAATTCGTCATTCGTCATTCGTAATTCGTAATTCGTAATTCTTCCCCTATACTCTCCCCATGACCCCGTTAACCATCGCCATTCAAGCCGGCGGCAAGAGCAGCCGCATGGGAACCGACAAGTCGTTTGTGCCCTTTCTGGGGCGGCCGATGATCGAGGTCGTGCGCGCGGCCGTCGAGGGGCTGGGCGACGAACTCATCCTCATCACCAACAACCCCGAACCCTACGCCTATCTCGGCCTGCCGATGGTTGCCGACCTCTACCCCGACACCGGGCCGCTGGGCGGCATCTACACCGCGCTGCATTATGCCTCGCACCCCCATACGCTGATGGTGGCCTGCGACATGCCCTGGCTCAATCGGCCGTTGCTGGAGTACATCGCCGGGTTGCGCGAGGAGGCCGATATCGTCGTGCCGCGCTGGGAGAAGTTCCCGGAGCCGCTCCATGCCGTCTACAGCAAGGCTTGCCTGGAGCCGATCCGCGAGAAGCTGGACGCGCAGATGTACAAGATCACCGCGTTCTACGGCCGCGTCAGGCTGCGCTTCGTCGGCCGGGAAGAGATCGAACGCTTCGACCCCGACGGCCGCTCGTTCATCAACGTCAATACGCCGGATGATTTGGCTGAACAGCAGAGTAACAAATGACCAAGGCAACTCCTGTCGCCCGACGAATTCGTAATTCCTAATTCCTAATTCGTAATTCCTAATTCCTAATTCCTAATTCGTAATTCACCACACCTTCCACGGCGCCCCCGCCGCCCACAGCCGCTCCAGATCGTTGGCGTCCTTCAGCGTGTCCATCGACTGCCAGAAGCCGTGGTGGCGATACA
>CAZZJN010000055.1:0-14416 GCA_964654505.1 uncultured Ardenticatenaceae bacterium
GTTATATTACGACTATCAAAACAACTGAGGGGCGTGGCGCCAAACCATTTCTTGTTGCTCCAACCGACAAGTTGGAAGTCGATATAATAACTCCCTTGCTTGATCAGCTAAAGGGCCAGACTGATCCCAAACTGTTGGCACTGCTGCGCAAGTCGCTGGCTGAAATCCTGATCGAGATTAATTCAAATGACCGTTTCATTGCCGGCTTGGCACTTGAAGCTTTAGCCTTTAAGCTGATGCGCCTCCTGGACATGAATTATGTTGCCACAAGACTACGAGGACAGGCGACCGGTGGTGCTGAAGTCGATCTTATTTTCGAGTCGGCACGATTGGTGTTTTCTCGCTGGCAAATACAATGCAAGAACACCGCCCACGTATCCCTTGATGATGTGGCCAAGGAAGTCGGACTTACTCATTTTCTCAAGAGTAACGTTGTTATCATCGTTAGTACAGGGAGAATAGGGCCAGAAGCGCGACGCTACGCCAATAAAATCATGAGCGACTCTAATTTGGGAGTCGTAATGATTGACAGAAATGATCTTGATAGCATCCGTAACAACCCGGCATCCATCGCTGATATTTTCCAACGAGAAGCTCGTCATGCGATGACCCTCAAGAAACTGGACCTCTGAGAGTGAGTTATGATGGATGAAAAAGCCCAATCCACATCGCGGATATTTCATGAGACGGAGTTAGGCCGTATTTTCCTTGCCGATTCACTCGAAATATTACGAACGGCAGAGGATGAGAGTTTCGATCTCATCATGACCAGCCCACCGTTTGGGCTTGTTCGTAAGAAAGAATATGGAAATGTAGAAGCCAACCAGTATCTTGATTGGTTTAAACCTTTTGCCCAGGAGTTCCACAGAACCCTCAAGGAAACAGGGAGTCTCGTTATCGATATTGGTGGAGCGTGGAATCCCGGGTTGCCAACGCGAAGTCTGTATCATTTCAAGTTGGCCATTATGCTCTGCGAGGAATTCGGCTTTCATTTAGCTCAAGACTTCTATTGGTGGAATCCTTCACGCCTGCCTACACCTGCTGAATGGGTAACCGTTCGGCGTATACGAGTTAAGGACGCGATCAATATGGTCTGGTGGTTGTCTAAAAGTCCTTGGCCAAAGGCAAGCAATAGGCGCGTATTACAACCATATAGTCCAAGCATGAGAGAATTGTTGGCAAAAGGCTATACTGCTAAAAAGCGGCCCAGTGGTCATGATATTTCCGAGAAATTTAGCGTAGACAATGGAGCGGCGATCCCACCAAATCTTATTGCCGTACCTAATACCGAGAGTAATAGCGCTTATCTTCGATATTGCCAAGAACATAATATTAAGCCCCATCCGGCCCGTTATCCTGCCGCTCTTCCCGAATATTTTATTCGTATGCTGACTGATGAAGGTGATGTAGTACTCGATCCGTTTGCGGGCAGTTGTATTACTGGTGAAATTGCTGAACGTCTACGTAGACGTTGGATTTGCTCCGAGAATGTTGAGGAGTATTTGCAGGGTGCCCTGGGGCGATTTGTTGATAAAGCCCCCATCTCGCATGAAACCCGCCGAGAAAACGATGAATCAAGCTACTATCGCATACCACATCCGGGCATTCTTTGGAATGGCCGGGATGAATCCGACTTGCCCAGTGATGGCGGCAAAAAACGTGTGCTTGGACAGTTGGGAAAGCAATCTGACCGAATGATGGATGGTCCTCAGCGCCGTTTACCGCTGGATGATGAAGGGCAATAGCGTTTCCTGTCGAACAAATATGAGTATGCAGATGGGAAGTGATACAGAAGATGCCCTTCGACCCGAATACAATTTGAAAAGCCTGCGGGTAAGAGAAGTCGGCCCCCAGCGAACCGGGTTTGCCGGATATGCCCAGTTGGCTCCAGACGTAGCGAAACTCCACCGCACCATGCAATTGATGGACAACATCGACGCCGATGGACAACATCGACGCCGCCATCCCCGCCTGGCCCCTCGCCTGAAGCGTAAAGGGGGAAACGGTGCAAGAGTGAAGGGATGATTTGCGCTCCCAATCCCTAATTCCTAATTAATAATTAATAATTAATAATTAATAATTCCTAATTGCTCAGAATATGCGTCACCGCCGTCGCCGCCATGCCCCCCAGGTTCTGGGCCATGCCCACGCGCGCGCCGGGCACCTGGCAATCGCCGGCCGTGCCGCGCACCTGATGAGCCAGCTCGACGATCTGGTAGAGGCCCGTGGCCCCCAGCGGATTGCCGCGCGCCTTCAGGCCGCCAAACGTGCTGATGGGCACGCGGCCGTTGCGCCCGATCTGTCCGTCCCGCGCCAGCTGCCAGCCTTCGCCGCGAGCGGCAAAGCCGCAAGCCTCCAGCGACAGCGCGGCCATGATGGTGAACGAGTCATGCAACTCAAACACGTCGATATCGTCGGGCGTCAATCCCGCCTGGGCAAAAGCCAGCTGCGCGCTGCGCTCGGCCGCCGCCGGCCACAGCAAGTCGCGCCGGTCATGGAGCGACAGCGTGTCCGTGGCCAGCGCCGAAGCGACGATCCGCACCGGCCGGGCCACCATATCGGCCGCGCGCTCCGACGAAGTGACCAACACCGCCGCCGCCCCGTCGCCGGGCGGAGCCTCGTCAAACAGACTCACCGGATCGGCCGTCATCGTCGCCGCTGCGAACGCCTCGGGCCGCAACTTGTTGCGATACATCGCCCGCGGGTTGGCGGCGGCGTTGGCGTGGGCGTTCACGCTGAACCCGGCGAAATCGGCCAGCTCCACGCCATATTCGTGCATGTAGCGCCGCATCAGCAGCGCCGCCGCCCCGCTCAGCGTCTGGCCGTGGATCGCCTCGAAGTCGGCGTCCAGCGCCGTGGCCAGCGCGGCGGGAATGGTGGAGCCGGACTCATCGGTCACCTTCTCCACGCCCACCACGAGCGCCGTCTCCACCAGGCCGCTCTGCACGGCCAGCACCGCCTGCCGCAACGCCGCGCCGCCCGAAGCGTCGGCCGCTTCCACAGTCAGCGCCTCAGCCCCGCGCAGTCCGGCGAAGTCAGTGATGAGCGCCCCCAGATGGTTCTGGTTGCTCAGTTGCCCGGCCAGCATATTGCCGACATAGACGGCGTCGATCTGGTTGTGATGGGCGTCGTCCATGGCCGCCTCGATGGCGTACCACGCCAAATGGCGGAGCGAGGCGTCCCAGTGCTCGCGCACGTCGGTCTGGCCGATTCCGATGATGGATACATTAGTCATAATAATTAATAGTAATTAATAATTGTTAATTCATCTTCAGCTTCTCGCGGAAGCGCGTATACGTAGCGTAATCAATAGGCGTGCGGCGAGCGATATAGGTCTCCGTGCTGGTCGCCAGCCCGCGCACCTCGGCCAGCCGCTCGGTCGTCGTGAGGTCGAAGGCATCGCTGCCCGCGCCGGAGCCATAGCTGACCATGAGAATGCGGTCGCCCGGTTCGGCCGTGTCGAGGATGGCCGTCAAGCCGATCATCGTCGAACCGGAATAGGTGTTGCCGATGCGGCCGCTCAACAGGCCCGGCGCGATCTGCTCCTTGCTGAAGCCCAGCATCTTGGCCGCCCGCTCCGGGAACTTCACGTTGGGCTGGTGGAAGACCGCCCAGCGGTAATCGGCCGCCGTCGTGCCCATCAGCTCCATCAGCCGTTCGGCCGCGCCGGTCACATGCTTGAAGTAGGCCGGCTCACCCGTGAACCGGTCGCCATGCGAAGGGTAATTGGCGTGCTCGCGCCGCCAGAAGTCGGGCGTGTCGGTGACAAAGGAGAACGAGCCGTTGATGACGGCCAATGCCTCATCGCCGGGACCGATCAGCATGGCCGCGCCGCCGGCCGCCGCCGTATACTCCAGCGCGTCGCCGGGGCGCCCCTGAGCGGTGTCCATGCCGATGCTCAGTGCGTATTTGGCCATGCCCGAACCGACAAAGCCCATGGCCGCCTGCATCGCCTCGGTTCCCGCCTTGCAGGCAAACTCCCAGTCGGCCGCCTGCGTATTGGGCACCGCGCCGATGGCCTCGGCCACGATGGTGCTGCTGGGCTTCACGGCGTAGGGATGGCTCTCGCTGCCCACCCACACGGCGCGAATCTCCTGCGGGTCGATCTGCGCCCGCGCCAAAGCGTCGCGAGCCGCCTCGATCGACATCGTCACCACATCCTCGTCCAGCCCGTTGACCGCCTTCTCCTCGATGGGTGTGCCGCCCGTGCCGCCCTTCCATATGCGCGAAATCTCGGTGGCCGGCAGTCGATAGCGCGGCACATAAGCGCCGTAGCCGACGATGCCCACCGGTCTGTCCGGCTTCAACAGCCCGTTTTTTGAATCGTTAACCGTCATGATTATCCTCGTCGCTCGGGTTGTCTAACCCGTTTCTTTCATCGCTCGTTCGCCGTCAGGGAGTCGGCGCGATGGTTTGATTTCCGTTTAATTCCAGTAATTCCTGGGCGCGATCGATGCGAACATTGCCCTCAGCCACCATCAGGTCGGCCAGCCATTGCACCTGGTACTCCCCCGCCCCGGCGGCCAGCGCCACCTGCCGGGCGTGCAGCCGCATATGGCCTTTCTGGATGCCATGCGTCGCCAAAGCCTTGATGGCCGCCAGGTTCTGGGCCAGCCCCACGCAGGCCATGACTTGCGCCAGCTCCCCGGCCGACTCCACGGCCAGGATCTTCATCGCCACCTGGGCCGTCGGGTGCACCTTGGTCGCGCCGCCGACGATGCCGACGGCCAACGGCAGGGTCATCTCGCCCGCCAGATCGCCATCCTCATTCACCCACCAATCGGTCAGCGCCCGATAGCGGCCGTCGCGGGCCGCGTAGGCATGCGCCCCGGCCTCGATCGCCCGCCAGTCGTTGCCCGTGGCGATGCACACCGCGTCCACGCCGTTCATGATCCCCTTGTTGTGCGTCGCCGCCCGATAGGGATCCACCACAGCGAAAGCGTTGGCCTCGGCGATGAGCTGGGCCACCTCGCCGCCGGGGATATCCGGATGGGTCAGCGCGTCGGCCGGAATCACGCAGCGCGCGGTGGCCGTCCGCCGGTCGGTCAGATTGCTCAGGATGCGCAGATTCACCCGCCCGCCCGTCAGCTCGGCGATGCGCGGCGCGATGGCCTCGGCCGCGGTGTTGATGGCATTGGCCCCCATCGCGTCGCGAGTGTCATAGAGCAGGTGGATGACCAGCATCGGCCCCACCGGCGTATCGGGAAACGGCCGCACCTCGATGCCGCGCGCCCCGCCGCCCCGCTTCACGATGTTGCGGCTGCACGCATCGGCCAGCATCATCAGCTCGTACTTGTGCTCATCCACGACCAGCGTCGCCGCGATCATATCGGGCACATCCAGCACCTGAATCTGCCCGATCATCACCGGCTCCGACGACTCCGCCTGGAAGCCACCGTCGGCGCGGATGAGTTTGGCCGCGTGGCTGACGGCCGCCAGCACGCTAGGCTCCTCGACCGTCATGGGGATCAGGTAGTCGCGGCCGTTGATCAGAAAATTGGCCGCCACGCCGAGCGGCAGGGCATGTGTGCCCAGCGCATTTTCAATCATCAAATCGGCCTGGGCCGGGGACAGGCCATCGCCCAGCACGGCCGCCTCTTCATCGCTCAAGCCCGCCCACTCGGCCACCACAGCCACCCGCTCGTTCAGCGGCAACTTGTAGAAACCCGGCAGGCGCGACGATTTAACCGTCTCAATCGTTTCCATTCTCACGTATCCTAAGGTGTAATAACCACTTCGGGAGATGATCGATTCGAAATATATCGCCGTAATACTGTCAAAATCTATCACCTTGCATACGCCCCCTGTAGCGCAGCCATTCCTGGCTGCCTCTTCCTCAGTCACGAATGATTGAGCCACAGTAGCTCCTGGCTGCCTCCACCTCCACAGTGGTACAGCCATTCCTGGCTGCCTGCCTGCCTCCACCTCAGTCACGAATCACCGAGCTACCGTGGCGCTTGTGCATCTGTTATAATTCCCTCAAAATCCATGCCAAACAGTCTCGAATACCAGCCTATATATCGTCGTAACCTCCCGCACATCCAACCCCCGGGAGCGACACTTTTCCTCACAACCCACCTGCATGACAGTCTGCCCATTGAGGCCATCCAGCGATTGCGCGATGAAGCGCAACTCCGGCTGCAGGCCATTGAAGCGACGGCCGACCCAGCCGAGAAATCCGACTTGCTTTATCGTGAAGGGAAACGTTACTTCGGCCGTTTTGATGACTTACTCGATGCCGCTACCCACGGGCCTGATTGGCTACGCGATCCACAAATCGCCCGGATTGTCTGTGACGCCCTGCATAATCGCGACGGCAAAACCTATGATTTGGTGGCCTACTGCGTGATGCCCAACCATCTGCATATCGTTCTCACGCCATTGCTTCGCGACGCGGAAACCTATTATTCCATTTCGCGGATCATGCATGTGATGAAGGGTTATACAGCCTATGAGGCGAATAAGGTTCTCGGTCGGAAGGGAACGTTCTGGCAAGCCGAGAGCTATGACCATTATGTGCGCGATGCGGCCGAATTGCAGCGGATTGTTTATTATGTCATAGGCAATCCGGTTAAGGCCGGTCTTGTTGACGATTGGACAGCTTGGGCCTGGACATACTGGAAGTATGCGTAGCGCAGCCATTCCTGGCTGCCTCTTCCTCAGTCACAAATAACTGAGCCACAGTAGCGCAGCCATTCCTGGCTGCCTCCACCTCAGTCACAAATAACTGAGCCACAGTAGCGCAGCCATTCCTGGCTGCCTCCGCCTCCGCCTCAGCCACGAATGACCAAGCAACGACGTTAAAAAAATTGCGAATAATGCACTCCTCGGATAGCATCTCTGTCATGGTGACGGTATGAAATCATCCCCAACCACGACCACGGTGCTCATCCTGATCATGCTCCTGATGGTCGTCGCCGCCGGCTTCGTATTCCTGTTCCAGTCGGAGTTGCGCTTCCGCGATCAACTGCGCCTCCTCTCGGCCGATAACGAATCGCTCCGGGCGGGCCAGGCCTCGGCCGAGCTGGAACTCGCCGGGGCCGTCGCCACTCGCGATGCCGTCTCCGCCGCCCTGGCCGCGGCCGAGGGCGACACCCGCGAGCTGGAAGGGCAACTCGTCGAGAGCCAGCAGTCGGTGGATCAGTTGACCGGGCAGGTATCCACGCTCAACGAGGAGATCGACACCTTGCGAGAGGAACTGGCGGCCATGGGGAGCCAGACGCAGCCGCCTGTAGCCCGCATCATCGCCCCCGTCGACAAGGCCACACTGCCCATCTCGCGCCCGGTTGAAATCGTGCTCGTCGCCGGAGACAACGCCGGGCTGGAGAGCCTGACCCTGGAGGTCAACGGCCGACGCTTCTCGACCTACACCATCGACGGCGAAAAACTCTACGCCCGAACCCTGACCTGGAACGCTCCCGACAAAGAGGGCGACGTGGTCTTCACCGTCCGGGCGGTCAACCGCAACGGCATCAGCAGCCTGCCCCAGTCGATCACCGTCACCCTGACCGACACCGAGGCCCGCAACAACACGCTGCGCGCCGAGATCGAAAACGCCGTCAGCGAGCTGCGCGGCCTTGAACTCATCACCCCCATCGAACCCGTCCTGCTCAGCCGCGAACAGGTGCAGGATCGCTTTGCCGGCGAGTTCACCGCCGAAATGTCGCCCGAAGAGGCCCGGTTCGACGTGCTGGCGCTGAGCGCCTTCGATTTTTTAGGCCGCGACTATGATCTCTATTCGGCGCAGGTGAGCCTCTACGGCGACGGCGTCACCGGCTTCTATGACCCGGAAACGGCCGAGTTCGTCGTCGTCAGCGACGGCGCGCTGCTGGACCCCGCCTCCCAGTTGACCCACGGCCACGAATACGTCCACGCCCTGCAAGACCAGCACTTCGGCCTGACTGCCCTGACCGACGACGCGCTCGACTCCGAGGCCCGCGCCGCCGCCCGCGCCCTGGCCGAAGGCGAGGCCTCGATGGTGACCTGGCTGCTCGTTAATGCGAGCGACTTCTATACCCGGCGCGAGCTTGACGCGCTCCGCAATGACTCCCGCCAGGGCAGTGACACCCTGAGCGATTTTCCGCCGGTGCTGGTCAAAAGCCTCAGCTTTCCTTATAACGAAGGCATGTTGTTTGCTCTGGCCCTCTATCGGGAGAACGGCGCCGAGGCCCTCAACGACGCCTGGGCCAACCCACCCCGCTCCACCGAGCATATTCTCCATCCCGACCGCTATCTCGCGGGCGATGAGCCGCAGATCGTCGCCATGGAGCCCCTAACCGACACCCTGGGCGCGGGCTGGGCGCTCATCGACGAGGACATCCTGGGCGAATTTCACCTGCGCGAGTATCTCGACCAGCGGCTGCCCACGATGACGGCCGCCCGCGCGGCCGCGGGCTGGGGCGGCGATCGCTATGTCGTCTTCTGGAATGAAGCGACCGACTCCCTGGTGATGGCCCTGCGGCTGGTGTGGGATACCCCCAATGACGCGCTGGAATTCGCCGAGGCCTATCCCGCCTACGCGGCGGCGCTCACCAACGCCAACGGCGCGCCCCAACCCGACGGCAGCACGTGCTGGCGCGGCAGCGACGTCATCTGCTTTTTGCAAGCCGGCGGGGAATCGCTGGTCGTGCGCGCGCCCAATGTGGCCACGGCCGCCGCGGTGCTGGGCGTCATGCAAACCGGATAACCCGTGATTCAACCCGCTCCCGTAAACAAAACCCATATGAAACCATTCAGGAATTCAGTTATCGCTCTTTTCGCCTTGGCCTGCATCTCCCTCCTGTTGTTAGCCGCCTGCTCCACCGGCACGACGGTGGTCGGCATCGAACAATCGGGCGATGGCGGCGCGGTCGGCCCGCAAATGATCGTGGGGGCGACCGAAGTCATGAAATTCGACCCCGCATCGATCCCCGTAGCGGACGGCGAGGCTGTCGGCGGCACGTGCGCCGGCTCCACGCTTGTGCCGGGCAGCTATCGCTGCGAGCTGGAAACAGGCGGCGCGGCCGAGCCTTGTTTCGTCGCCGGCGACCAGCGCCTGATCTGCGCCCCCGACCCGGTCGCCCTCACCTATGGCACGCTCGTCAGCGCGACGGGTACATTGCCGCTCGTCCCCCCGCCGCCGCCCGACCGGGCGGTGCAGTTCTTCATCGAACTCGATACCGGCATGACCTGCGCCATCCGCACCGGGCCGGAGCCGGTTATCCTCGGCGGCGTCACCGCGCTCTACGACTGCAACGAGCCGTACACCTTTCTTATGGGTTTTGAAAAATCGGCCCCGACATGGGAAGCCGCTATTTACACGATGGACCCGGTCACCGGTGAGTCGCCGTCGGGCAAGGTGCCGGTGAATGTCAAACGAGCGTGGGTTCCATAAGACGGCCACCCGTCAGACGGCCACCCGTCAGACGGCCACCCGCCGGAACAACCCCCGTACCGAGGATAGAATGAATAGACGCGCCGCGCTGCTGCAACGTCTGGACGACATTGGCCGCTCGCTGGCGCAAAGAGAACCGGCGCTGGCTCTCATCGGGCTCGGCTCCGTCGGCCGCGAGCTTGACCGGCTGGATGACTACTCCGATCTGGATTTCTTTGTCATTGTGGAGAGCGAACACAAGCGGGATTTTATCGACGATCTCTCCTGGCTCTCGGCCGCGTACCCGCTCGCTTTCACGTTCCGCAATTCAGACGACGGCCACAAGTTTCTCTTCGGCGACGGCATCTACGGCGAGATGGCCGTATTCACGCCGGAGGAACTGGCGACCGCGGCCTACGCGCCCGGCCGCATGATCTGGCATCGCGATGATGTGCCCGAGGCATGGGCGACGCCACACAACTGGCCGCCTCGCCACGCACAACGGGAGGCGGGCTTCCTGCTGGGCGAGGCGGTGACGAATCTGTACGTGGGATTATGCCGCCACCTGCGCGGCGAGAAACTGTCGGCGCTTCGCTTCATCCAGCAATACGCGGTTGACCGGGTGCTCGATCTGGCGGCCATCGAGTCCGGGCACGGGGCCGGGGAAGACCTCTTCGACAGGCCGCGACGGTTTGAGCGCCGCCACCCCGCTCTCGCGGCCGAGTTGCCGGCATTCATGCAAGGCTACGAGCGCAACCCGGAATCCGCGGCAGCGATCTTCGCCTACCTCGACGCGCGCTACGAGATCAACGACGCCATGAGAGACGCCGTCACTGGCTTGTTGTGATAGCGTAAGGTGTGAGTATGCGGACGGTCAAGATTGCAGCGCGTCAACCGTCCGCATCAGATGAAGCGCCCGTTCGCCCAGCAGATGGATGATGATCCGGTGCAGGACGTGGGCCGCCTCGGGATCATCCCGTTCGATCTCGGTCAGTTTGGCCCGGGACAGCCGGTAAACCACGGTTGGTTCGTCGGCGACGACGGCCGCGCTGCGTCGCGTGCCCAGATAGAAACCCAACTCGCCCACCACCCGACCGCCGCGCATGGTCTCCAGACGCATCGGCAGGCCGTCGGCCGATTCCAGCTGGGCGGTCAGCTGCCCCGATTCGGTGAAATAGAGATGATCGGACTCGACCCCCTGTTCGATCAATCGATCCCCGGCGACCATCTCGATCCGCTCCATATAGCCGACGATCCGTTGGGCCATCGGTTCGGGAGTGAACATGTGCAGATAAGAGAGCAACGTTCGCGGAACGCCCTCATCAATATATAACCGGCAAAGCTCGTCCTCGCTCCACTCCACGGCATGGTCGAGATCATCCATGAATTGCAGGCTGCCCGGCTCGGCCGCCAGCCCGCCGCGATCGAACTGTTGGGCCAGTGAGGGCGACAGGCCCGACAGAACCAGGGTGAAGCCGCTGTCGCGCGCCAACTGGTGCATCTTGCTGAAGCTGAGCAAGGCTGTCGAATCCAGGCCAATCACCTGACGAAAGTCGATCAGCACGTGCCGGGTTTCGATTTGCCGGACGCGCGCCCGAACCCGCTCCAGCAGGGAGTTGGCCGTGCCGAAAAAGACGAAGCCCTGCAACTGGAGGATGCAGGACTGCCCGCCCATGGAGTCGAGCACGGCGCGCTGCTCGGCGTTGCGGGTGACGCGGCTCTTGAAGGTGGCGACATCCAGCTCATGCTTCACCACACTGGTGCGGCTGTAGCTGACGACGAACATGACCACCGTGGCGATGATGCCGACCAGGACGCCTTGCAGAAAGCCGAACGTGGCGATGACGCCCAGTATGAGCAGAACGATGGCGTAGTCGATATGCGGCAGGCGCTTCCAGGCGTCGACCACCCACTCCCACAAAAACGCCAGGCCGAGGTAGATCAGCAACGTCCCGAACACAAGCGTGGGCACGAAGCCCAGGGCCGAGCCGCCCACCCACAGCGTCAGACCGCAAATACCGGCGGCGATCAGGCCGGTCAGCCGGTTGGCCCCGCTCAGCTTGTCGACAAGGACCGATGTGCTCAGTTGCAGAAAGCCGACCAGCCCCCCGCCCAACCCGGAGGCCATGTTGGCGACGCCGGCGGCGCGCATCTCGCGATTGAGGTCGATGTCGCGTTTCAAGGCCAATTCAAGGCCGGAGGCGTTGAGCAACAACGCGATGGCCGTGATGACGACGGCGCCGATGACGTTGGGCAGTTGGAAGACCAGCGCGCCCCAGTCGACGGCCGCCAGTTCGGCGGCGCTGATCGGCAGCCACAGACGGCCGTCGGGGAACGGGCCAAGCAACCACCCCCTCGCGCTCAACTCGGCCGGAGAGACGCCCAGCACGGCGGCGATGATGTAGAGACCGATGCCGATGGCGATGATCACGCCCGGCATGAACAACTGATGATGGATTCGGCCGGAAAGCGCCAGGATCAGGATGGCCAGGGCCAGGCCCGGCAGCCAATAGATCAATACCCCCGGCTCAAACAAGGCCGGCAGATCGGAGAAGGAGAACGGCACTCGCGACATCGTGTTGATGCCGCCGGTGACGAGCAACCAGCCTGTCCCGGCCAAAAAACCGCCGGCGACCGGGTAGGGCAGGAACCGCACCAATCCCGCCAGCCGGAATGTCCCCAGCCCAAACAGGAAGAGGCCTGTGATGAGGGTCGTCAGGGCGACGGCCAGGAGAACCGTCGCCAGCCGCACCTCGGCCGGAGCCGCCAGCCCGGCGATGGTCGCGGCCATGACGCCCATGATCGCCGCCGGCGCGTCCTGGTTGCCCCCGATGATAACCGGGTATGAGGTTAGCAAGGAGGTCAGGGCGATGCTCACCGCGCCGGAAAAGAGGGCCATCCCGACGCCGCGCGCGAGATAGGTCGACATCTCCCCGTTGAACAACAGGGTGGCGAAAGAGGTCGCCAGAGCGATTTCCAGGACACCGACCATCACGCCCGCCATCATGGCGGGGATGAGCCGGTCCGGCCGGAAGGATTGGCGGATGCTGTTCAGATTGATGTCGGGCAGCGATGAGGTCGTCATGGTCCTGATCCCGTTCTGTTTGGAAGGCATATCCCTGCATGGCAAGGGATGGCGATATGATCCTGAATATCACCCGACGGTATTATGCCGGATGTCATCCCGGCGGCAAATGAAACGACCGACTGAACAGCTTGTTTGTATACCCCTTTGGCTTCCACGGCGTATAATCCGAGCCGGGTCATCCAAATCAAGTCGAACTCAGTGGCGGGTAATCTGTTATGGCCGAACAATCGAAACCTCTGCTCTATTTTCTGGTCGGACTGGCCAGCGCCTTCATCATCATCTCCGGCATTCGCAATCTGGCGTTCATCCTCAATCCCATCCTGTTATCGCTGGTGATCACCATCACCGTCCTGCCCCTGCCGGGCTGGTTCAGCAAGCGCGGCATCCCCGGCTGGTTGTCCCTGATTCTGACGTTTGTGGTCGTGTTGGCGATCATCGGGCTGGTGTTGCTGGTCATCTTCCTCGGCATGGCCCAGCTGGGCGGCGTCATATCCAGCCTGCGCGTGTCGGCCGTCACCGATGGCGGCGACATCCTCCAGAATCAGGGTGAATTAAACGACCAGATCAATCAATTGACGACGACGGTCCAACGCTATTTATCCAGTCCACAGCTCACCAACCTGGCTTCCACCCTGTTCAGCGGTTTGTTCACGACCATGTCGCAGGCGTTTCTGGTCATGCTCATCTTCGCCTTCATGCTTAGCTCGGCGCTGGCGCTACCCAGCAGCGCCCGGCTCGGCCTGCGCACCGACCACCCCCTGATCATGCAGGCGTCCAACCTGACCACGGACGTCCGCCGCTACGTGACGATCACGACTTTGCTCAACTTCCTGACCGGTCTGTGTAACGCCATCCTGCTCTGGATCATAGGCATCGACCTGGCCCTGCTCTGGGGCGTGATGTCCGGCTTGCTGGGCTATATCCCGGTCGTCGGCTTCTGGATTGCCATGCTCCCGCCGATGGCTTTGGCTTACCTGCAAGGCGGTCTGCCGCTGGCGCTGGTCGTCCTCGTCGGCTACGCGCTCATCAACGGCACGGTCGAGAACCTGGTCAAGCCGCGCGTGCTGGGCCAGCAACTGAAGATCTCCCCGGCTGTGGTGGTCACCGCGTTGTTCGTCTGGGGCTGGTTGTTGGGGGCGGTGGGAGCCATCCTCTCGACGCCGCTGACCTTGCTCATCCTGAACATTCTGGAGGGCTTCGACAGCACCCGCTGGATCACCATCCTGCTGCGCACGGCCGGCGTGGGGGACAAGAGCGAGGCAGCCGAACGCGAGGCGGCCGTCGGCCGCGTGCAGGGGCTATGGAAGCGGACGGTGGATCTCGTTCGCAGCGGGGGCGAAGCGGAACCCCCTCCCGCCAACAATTAGCCCGAATCCGTCGGGCAACGCATACAAGCGATTAAGTTGAAACAATCAAATCATAAGGACAAATCGTAGGGAGGAAGTCATGAGTTCACAACACGTTTTTTCTCTGAACGGCGCCAGGTCATCCTTTGAAGAAGACGGCGTGACCGACGTCGAGGTTGTGGTCACGAAAGAGCAGAGCGAAGGCCGCTACACCATTCTGCGCTCGCGCTGGCTCTCCACCTTCCAGGTACCCCCGCATTATCACAAGGTCCATTCGGAGACTTTTTTCGTGCTGGACGGAGAAGTTGAATGGACCGTCGGGGGTGAGACTCACGTGATGAGGAGCGGCGACGCGGTCTACATCCCTCCGAACACGGTGCACAGCGTGAGAGTGGTCGGCGGCAAAGACATGATCATGCTGATGATCTATGAGCCGGGCGGTTACGAAGAACAAGCCGATTACAAGATGAACTATACGGCCGAAGAACTTGAGGACCCGGAAATCAAGGACCGGATTCGCAAAATGGGCGACTTCTACGTGGTTGAATGAGTCCCCGGCCGGCAGCCGTCGCTCGCTACCCGCGAATGAAATAAATGACGGAGATGATGACGCCGATGATCACCACGATC
>CAZZJN010000055.1:14516-18663 GCA_964654505.1 uncultured Ardenticatenaceae bacterium
CTACCCGCGAATGAAATAAATGACGGAGATGATGACGCCGATGATCACCACGATCCGGCGCAGCGTCGCGGGCTGGATGCGACCTGCCAGCCGCCCCCCCAGCGCGCCGCCCGCCATGGCGCTGACGGCCATGACCAACGCCGCCGCCCACACCACCTGGCCGGAAAATAGGAACAGTGACGCGGCCACCGAATTGGTGACAAACGAGACGGCTTGTTTGAGCGCATTGAGGCGGGTCAGCGAGTCATCGAGCGACAGGCCCAGCACAGCCAGCACGATGACGCTAAGCCCCGCGCCGAAATAGCCGCCATAGACGGCGGCGAAAAAGACCGGCACGGCCGCCCAGCGCTCGTCCGTTCCCTTCCCTTCCTCCCTCGCCCCCGAGCGGGACACCAACCAGCGGCGCAACGGATCCTGGACGGCCAGCAACAACGACGCCAGCAGGATCAGGTAGGGAACCAGCGTGCGAAAAAGCTTCTCGCTGGTATTGAGCAGCAGCAAGCCGCCCACCAAACCGCCCAAAGCCGCCGCGGGCAGCACGATCCACAATCGCCGTCGCTGATCGAGGATCTCCGCCTTCTGGGCCAGCGTCGCCCCCAGATAGCCGGGGCTGAGCGCCACGGTGTTGGTGATATTGGCAGCCACGACAGGCACGCCGACGGCCGTCAGCGCCGGGAAGGTGATGAGCGTGCCGCCGCCGGCCAGTGCGTTGACCGCCCCCGCGGCCACGGCCGCCAGAGCGATGAGGGCGAAATCAAGAAGTTCCAGTTCCATTAACGATCCTTCAGCATGGCTACAACGGCTTCGGCCGAATCGGCGGCCAGCGCCCGGGCGGCGATCTGCCGGGCCTCATCCAGGGTCAGGTCGCGCACGATCGCCTTGACGGCCGGGACGGACGGCGCGCTCATGCTCAACTCGTCCAGCCCCAGACCCAGGAGCACGGCCGTCGCCAGCGGCTTGCCCGCCAGCTCCCCGCACATGCCGATCCAAATGCCCGCCTCGTGGGCCGCCTCGGCCGCGTCGCGGATCATGCGCAATACCGCCGGCTGGAAAGCCGAGGCCAGCGTGGCCACCCGCGCGTTCCCCCGGTCGGCGGCCATCACATACTGCGTCAGGTCGTTGGTGCCGATGCTGAAGAAGTCCACCTCGCGGGCCAGCTTGTCGGCCACAGCCACGGCCGACGGCACCTCGATCATGATGCCGACCTCCATCCGCGGGTTGAACGGCCGCCCCTCGGCCCGCAACTCGTCGCACGCCGCATCCAGCATGGCGCGGGCGGCGCGCACCTCGCCCACCGTGCCGACCATCGGGAACATGATCTTGACGTTGGGTTGCGCATCGTCTTCCGGCAAGCCCGCATCAGGCGCGCCGGCGCGAAGGATGGCCCGCAGCTGGGGCATGAAGATGTCCGGCCGCTGCAAGCAGAAGCGGATGGCCCGCCAGCCGAGAAACGGGTTGGCTTCCTCGCCCAGATCCACATAGGGCAACGGTTTGTCGCCGCCCACGTCGAGCGTGCGGATGATCAGCGGCCGCCCGCCCATGAGCCGCGCCGCTCGCCGATAGGCCTCGTATTGCTCTTCTTCGGACGGCGCTTCCTGCCGATCCATGAACAGGAACTCCGTGCGAAACAGGCCGACGCCCTCCGCGCCATACTCCAGGGCCGCGCTGATGTCGTTGGGGCTGCCGATGTTGGCGGCGATCTCGATCAGGCGGCCGTCGCGGGTGACGGCCGCGGCCTGTCCCGCGGCCCTGGCCTGGCGCTCGCCCGCCAGCCACGCCTCGCGTCGTTCGGCAAACCGGGTCAGCGCGGCCGCGTCCGGCTCCATCCATAGCGTCCCTGCGTCGCCGTCAACGGCGATCTGCTGCCCTTCAGCGACCTGCCGGATGTCGTGACCCAGCCCGACGACGGCCGGGATGCCCAACGCGCGGGCCAGGATCGCGCTGTGGGCCGTGGCCCCGCCCAACTCGGTGCAGATGGCCAGCACGCGCTCGGGATTCAGGCGCGCCGTGTCCGACGGGGTCAGGTCGGCGGCGACGAGGATCGACGGCTCGGCGAAATCGAGCGACGGCGGTTCGACGCCCATCAGCCGGCGCAGGACGCGACGGCCGACGTCCTCGATATCGGCCGCGCGGGCGCGCATGTATTCGTCTTCCATAGCGGCATAGCTCGCCACCAGTTCGGTCGTCTGCCGCTGCCAGGCCGCCTCCGCGTTAAGCGATTCGCCCAGGATGAGGTCGCGCGCCGCCGTCAGCGTGGCCGGGTCTTCCAGGAACAGCCGGTGGGCCTCGAAGATGGCCGCCTCGCTCCGGCCGACCTGGCTTTGGGCGCGCCGGTGCAGCGCCTCGATCTCCTCTCGCGCCGCGGCCACGGCTTCCTGCAGTCGCCGCCACTCGCCGGGCGGATCGTCCACATGCCGGACGACGACATCGGGCAGTCGCGGCCGATAGAGCGCGGCCGGGCCGACGGCGACCCCCGGCGACGCGGCGATGCCGCGCAGAACGCCGGGCGAGGAGTCGACCGCGGCCGGAACCGGCGCCGGCTGCTCGCTCGCGGGTTCGTCTCGGTCGCCAAAATGATCCTCGGCCAACTCCCGCAAGGCGGCCAGCGCGGCGGCCGCGTCCGGGCCGGAGGCGGTCACGACGATCTCATCCCCCTGCCGCACGCCCAGGATCGCCACCTGATTGATGCTTTTGGCGTTGGCCGTCCGGTCGCCCTTATAGACGCGCACGTCGGCCGCAAAACGGCCGGCCGTGGTGACGAAGCGGGCCGCCGGTCTGGCGTGCAGCCCCAGCCGGTTGCGCACCGTCAGAATTGTCCGCTCCACGGCCGTCTCATCGGCGGGGGGCGGCGCGGGTTCGGCCGTCTCCGGCGGGCCGCCCAGTTGTGCGCGCTTCACGTCGAGGGCGCTCTCGGCCTCGGCCATCACCTGCGCCACCGGCGCGCCGACCATCGCCTGCACGGCCGCGGCCATCGCCCCTTCCACCAGCGGGGCCTTGCTCAGAAAGACGTGGGGGCGACGTTCGTCGGGCAGGAACTCCAGCGCCGTCTCCGCGCTCAGCAACGCGCTGCCCAGATCCATCAACACGACCACGCCGTCATCGCTATAGACGGCATCAATGGCCTCCAGCACCTTCATGGCGTCCGTGCCGATGGGGTTTTCGGGATCGTCAATGCCCCCGGCGACGGCCAGAGGAACGCGCCCCTGCGTCATCTGGTGGGCCAGCTCGCGGACGCCCTCCGCCAGTCGGGCGCTATGGGATACGATGACTATTCCGACCATGGTTCACACATTCGGGACAGCGGTCTACTTCATGAACAATGTCCGCCAGCTCGGCGGTGAGCCGTTCCGCCGGGCCGGGGCGAAAGCCGGCGGCGCCACAGCGGCAGGCATACCACCCCATCGACAGCTCGGCATAGGGCCGGGGGCGGGCACGAAGGTCGATCCACTCGACGCCCGTCCGCCAGCGGGCATTGGTGATCAGTCGCGCGCAACCGACCGCCTCCAGCTTCCGGCGATAGAGCGCGAAATGGCGACAATGGCGCATCAGGAGGACGGCCGTGTCGATACCTTCGGGGAAAGGCGTGGTGCGGGCGTCGCCGTGGATGACGATCAGGTTGGGCGGGATCGGCTCTCCTGGCAACAGGGCAGGATCGCGCTCGATGGCATAGACGATGCGAGCGCGGACGGCCATCCGGCGGGCCAGTCGTAAATCACCTGCGCCGATGTCCAGCACGACCGCGCCGTGGGGGACGTATTCCAGGGCGCGCCCGTACGTCTCCGAGTCACAGGTCGCCCACATCGATTCCCATGCCGATTCATCAAGCATCACCATGGCCGGACCACTATCGCCTGAACATGAAATAACTGACGATAAAATAGGCCAAAATGGCTCCGGCAATGCCGAACGCCAACAAAAAGGCGGCGGACGGGCCACGAGTCGAATAATTCAGCCACAGGACAACGCTGAAGATGCCTATGGTAACGATGGCCGTGCGGAGCCAATACCGGCGATTGGTTTCCCGCAGGTAGCGCGATGGTTTCCTGGGTTTTTCCTCAGCGTCGTCGCCGGATCGTTTGCTCATAACAGGCCCTCAACAGAATAGAACCGCACTTCCCTTAACGATTAACCCGCCAGCCGTTGCAAG
>CAZZJN010000056.1:0-17005 GCA_964654505.1 uncultured Ardenticatenaceae bacterium
CTGGCCGGCGACGCCACCACCGGCGTAACTCTCATGAGGATGGACGAGGGGCTGGACACGGGCGATATGTTCGTGCAGGAATCAATCGCTATCGAGCCGCGCGAGACAACGGCGACGCTGCACGACAAGCTGTCGCTGCTCGGCGCGGATATGCTGCGCCGCCATCTCGACGACATTCTGGCCAGGCGTATCCTCCCAACGCAACAGGATGATGCCATCTCCACCTACGCACCGATGATCCGCAAGGAAGCGGGCCAAATTGACTGGCGACAGGCCACGGCCGCACTGGATCGTCTGGTTCGAGCTATGACTCCCTGGCCCGGCGCGACCACCCAATGGCAAGGAGAGACGCTCAAGGTATTGAACGCGCGTCCCGCCGCCGGGGCCTTGCCGGCCGGCCGGCCCGGTCTCGTCGTGCACAGTTCCGAAGGCGTCGCCGCCCTGTCCGGTGACGGCGGTTTGCTGCTGGAAGAGATCCAACTGCCGGGCAAGCGAGCCATGCCGACTGTCGATTTCGTGCGCGGCCGTCCCGATTTCATCGGCAGCGTTCTGGGCCAGGATGACATGATGCCCAACGACCGCGCCATAGCGCCAACAGCCTGACATATTTCATCCACCTCTTAACGGAATGACGATCGATCGATGAACATACTGGTCTATGGCGCGGGGGCGGTGGGCGGCTATCTGGGCGGCAAGTTGGCGGTGGCCGGCCACCAGGTGACTCTTATAACCCGCTCCGCCGCCGCCAGAGCCATCAATGACAGCGGTCTGCTCATTACAGAGGGTGGCGTGACCTCACTTATTCCTATCCTTGCCGTTGCCCAACTAGCCGATGCGCTCGGAAAGAATCCCGACTTCGATCTGGTCATTTTCGGCATGAAGTCCTATGATCTGGAGGCAGCCGTGACTGAACTGGCGGATCTGTATCCCGACGCTCCCCACGTGATGAGCACCCAGAACGGCATTGGACTGGAACAGCTCATCGCCGCGCGCTTTGGGCCGGAGCGAACGCTGGCCGGGTCAGTAACGATCCCGATCAGCCGCGCCAAGCCTAACCATCTCATTGTGGAGCGCAAGAGTCGCGGCCTGGGAATCGTGCCGGTGCAGCCGGGTTCGGATGCCGGTCGTTGGGTCGATATGTTTCGCAGCGCAGGCATCCGCGCTGGGGCGGCAACGGATTACCAGGCGATGAAATGGTCAAAAGCGTTTCTCAACATCATGGGCAACGCCTCCTCGGCCATCCTGAACCGCCCGCCGGCTGAACTGTACCGGCTGAATGAGATTTTTGACCTGGAAATGCGCATGCTGCGCGAGACATTGGCGGTGATGCGCCGGCTGGGGCTATCGGTCGTCAACCTGCCAGGGGCGACAGCGAGGCCGCTGGCTCGTTCATTGTCATATGCCCCCCGCGCGCTCTTGCGTATCGTGTTCAATCAGGTGATTTCCCGCGGCCGCGGCGACAAGATGCCGTCGTTCCAAATCGATCTGGCCGCCGGCAAGGAACACAGCGAGGTCGTCTTTCATAATGGCGCTATCGCCGCCGCGGGGCGAGAGGCCGGGATCGCCACCCCGGTGAACGCGGCGCTGAACGACATCCTGACGCGCATGGCGCAGGGTTCGATCCAAAGAGAGACATTCGACGGTCGACCCGACAGCTTGCTGGAGGTGGTCGGCCGTTATGAGAAAGATGAGGTTACTGCATGAGCTACGCCAGAGAGCCTCGTGAAGGGGCGTTGCGACAGGAAATCGTCCGAATAGGGCAGTTGATGTATGAGCAAGGGTTGCTTTGCGGGTTCGAGGGCAATCTGTCGGTTCGTCTGTCTCCCGACCGAATCCTGATCACCCCTTCCGGGCTGCATAAAGGACTGCTGCGACCGGAGCAACTGTTGATCGTCGATGCCTCCGGGCGACTACTCGGCTATCAGACCGAAGCTCGCCAAAAGCTGCGGCCCACCAGCGAGCTGCCCATGCATCTGGAGGCCTATCGTCGGCGGCCGGATATCACCGCAATCGTTCATGCTCACCCGCCCATCACCGTCGCTCTCTCCATCGCCGGCGTGCCCATGGACACCCCGCTCCTGCCGGAGGTGATCGCCCTGTTGGGGTTCATCCCGATGGCCCCCTATTCCATGTCTTCCAGCGAGGAAGGCGCGGCCGCCATCCGCGATCTGATTCTTCGCCATGATGCGATCATCCTGCAACGGCACGGCACGATTACCGTCGGCGATTCTCTGGCTCAGGCCTTCATGCGTCTGGAAACAGTGGAACAAAATGCCCGCATCCACTTCATGCTGGCTCAACTGGGCGTGGATGGGCCGCTGCAGGCGAATGAGGTGCGCAAGCTTCTGCAGATGCGCCGTCGCATGGGCCTTGAGCGCGAGGGAGATGTGGCCGAGTTTCGGCGTCGTTGGGGGATCAGTCCTGACGATCCTGGTGACTGATTATACCGTTCATAGCCGCCAACAATGCCAGGGAAAACCAAAACGCGGCACCCGGCCGGGAGCCTAGCGCCAGCGCATCGGCCAATCCGAAAACATGTACAGTCAGCAGACCGGCCAGCAATCCCAGGCTGATTGAACGAAAATCAACCTCGCGACGAGCAACTCGCCAACCCACAGCCCCGGCAACGAACAGCAAAGCCAGGTAGACAGTCAGGCCAGGCAAACCCACATCCAGCGCCGTTTGCAGAAATATATTATGAGCGTGACCGATGTCCCGATCGGGAGACAGCGCAAGAGGATAGAGCCGAAACGCCACCTCTCGAAAAGCTCCCAGCCCGACGCCCGTATAGGGGAAGTCCTGAACGGCTGTGATAGCCCACGGCCATAATTCCTTACGATAGTTGAGCGTGGTCAGCGTGCCAACAACCGTCTCCCGGGGCGGGTCCAACCACATCTCTTGCATCCGGGCCGGACCGATCCAGGCCAATGCCAGCATACCGGCCAGAAACCAACCCGCAGCAACCAACCGTAAGACGCGCCTCGATCCTGATCGCGGCAAGATCATTCCCCACATGACCAACAAACCGAACAAGCCCGCGGCCACGGCCACCCATCCGCCTCGTGATTGAGTGAGGATCATCATTGCAGTCGTCAGCAAGGCCATCCCGACCATCAGCGCGCGCCAGAGCCATGACCGGAATCCGGGAGGTGGACTGAAAGAGAGGGAGACCAGTAGTGGCAAAAAGAGGGAGAGAAGTCCCGCCAACTGGTTGGGGTGGATGCTCAGCCCTCCTAAAAAACCAGGTAATGAATCGTCCCCAAACGGATTAATTTTTACCAAAGCGGGGATCTTGGGAAGCTCCTCAGCACCGGCAAGCCCTATAAGACTGAAACCCAAGCAGATAAGTAAAAAGCATCCCACCGCACGATAGAAGGTTCGTCGTGTCTGGACGGCGATAATCAGAAACCGCCAGATGCCCAGCCCCAGAACGAGATTGGTGGCCTTTGGCAAGGTTTCACCCGGATCGGCCGTCACCAGGATGCCGATGATGAGCGCGACACACCACAATGCAATCGTTATGTCAAATGGGGTGGCAACTCGTCCGGCTAAGAGATGGGCGAGTATCCAGGTAACTCCCAAGGTAATCAATGCCACATAGGTGATAATGGGATAGGTTTCCGGGAAAGCAAGAAAAGGTGCGACCAGCAGGAGAACAAGACCCTCGAGGACGATTACCCGACGCGGATACAAGGCCGTTTGATCGTGCGTATCCATGTGACCTGACGCGATCATATTGCTCCCACTCCGGCTGACCGAATCAGGGCCAAAACTAATAAGCGCCCTTGCCGCGCACGACTACCCAGGGCGTCTTCAGTAAAATGTAGACATCCATCCACAACGAATAATTTTGGACATAGTAGAGATCTTCTTCGGTGTGGAGATGCAGCGGTTTATCGGCTCGGCCGTTGATCTGCCACCAGCCGGTCATGCCCTGGGGAACGGCGAGACGTTTGTGTTGCCACGGCTCGTATTGCCCCACCAGCCAGGGAAGCTCCGGCCGAGGGCCAACGAGACTCATATCGCCTTTCAGGACGTTGAAAAGCTGCGGTAACTCATCGAGGCTCGTATGCCGCAGCAGACGCCCGATTCGAGTCACACGAGGATCATCCGCCTTCTTGAACAACACATGGCCATCATCGGTGATCTCCGTCACATCATCCACCATCCGGTCCGCCCCCGTCACCATGGAGCGGAACTTGTACATCGAGAAGAGACGACCATTCTCGCCGACTCGTTGCTGTCGGAAGAAGACGGGGCCATCGGAATCCAGCTTAATCAGCAGGGTAACAATCCCCATCGGAAGCAGGGCCATGATGATCAAGGTAGCGGAGATGACGAGATCGAACATACGCTTGATAAGGCGTTGAACGTCGTTGAGCGCCGGATCGCGCAGGTTGATCATCGGCAGCCCCCCAAAGTCTTCCACTGACGCGCGATAGAGGGCCAAGCTGAAATAGTCAGGCACGACCCGAACATTCACCGGTAAATCATGCAACGCGAGGACCAATTCATTGATTTGGGCATAATCCCGCTGTGGCAGGGCGATGACCACATCATTGATTTCTTTCTCCTTAACGACGCCACGCACATCCTCAACTCGGCCGAGGACATGTACCATATACTCTTCACGCTCAGGCGTCGCGGCGGATGTCTCATCCAGGTATCCCGTCAAATTCAAACCCATCGATCGGTATTCCTGGATCATTTGCCCGACTCGCTGGCCGACTTCGCCAGCGCCGATGATCAAAACCTTTCTTTCGCCGGCAGGCATTCGGCCTAAGCGGAAGATGATGCGAGCCAGCACACGCCACCCGATGAGGAATATGAAATCCAGCGCCGCGAAGATAGCGAATACCCAGCGAGAAAAGTCCCGGTTGATCAAAAACAGCAAACCGGCTAACAGCAAGGTCGAAGCCAGCGTGGCGACGCCCACGATCTGCAACTCGGCCATCGATTTATAGATACGTTTCGGATCGTAGACGGACAAAATCAAAAAAGTCACCCCCCACAGGACGGGGACGACAAGGTAGATATAAGTCGGGATGACAGCCGGGCCGCGAAGGTTTGTCAGATGGAGAGGAATATAAGCGACGAGGCCAGTGGCCAGGTACAGGGCCAGACAAGTCAGCAGGATATCAAGCGCCATTGAAAAAATGGCGTAATTTACCCCGAACCGCCTCAACATAAAATCCTCTTCGTCCTCATTGCCTCGATGTATTCGGCGGGTTTCATTGCTTTTGTTCCTGGCCGGGTATATTCACAGGGTCTCGTTTCGGCGGTTTCGGCTCCGACAAAATGAGTCCGGTTGTGAAATTCGGTGCAATTCAATTAATTATAACGAGGAGGGACAAGCGGGCAAAGAGGACAATTACACAGCATTTCAAAAATCAACCTCCTCACCATCCTTTAAACTTCGTCCCAAATGCCGAGGATGGAATGGCAGATTGCCGGTTCCAAATTACTACCGCACGTTGGGATACTGTTGTTTGGCCGAATCCTGGGTTAGAATAGCGCCTCTATGAAGAATCTGTTCCAGAGATTATCAATAAATAATAAAGATGAGTTCATCACCATCGTTTCCGGGCTGCCTCGTTCGGGGACATCGATGATGATGAAGATGTTGGAGGCAGGAGGCATCCCGCCCATCACCGATGAGCTGCGCGAGGCGGATGAAGACAACCCCAAGGGTTATTACGAGTTCGAGCGCGTGAAAGCGATGGACAAGGGCGACACAGCCTGGATCGCCGAAGGTCGCGGCAAGGTTGTGAAGGTCATCTCCGCCCTGCTCAAATACCTGCCACCGGGCGAGCAGTACCGCGTGGTATTCGTGCGTCGCAACATGTCGGAGATTCTGGCTTCACAGCGCAAGATGCTCATCCGCCGAGGAGAGAACCCGGACAAGATGGATGACGAGCAGATGGCCATGCTGTTCGAAAAGCATCTCAAGCAAGTGGACGAATGGTTGAAATCCCAGCCAAACTTCCGCGTGCTCTACGTGCATTACAGCGACATTCTGGCCGAGCCACAGCCGCATATCAACGAGCTAAACAGGTTCCTGGGCGGGAATCTCGACACGGTGGCGATGGCCGCGGCCGTGGATCCCGGGCTTTACCGCAATCGGAAAAGCGGCGACTGATCCGTCTCTCAGCCGATATTCAACCCGCCGATAAGCTGTCCGCCATCCACCACCAGTGTCGCCCCGGTCGTGAAACTGGACGCGGCCGACGCCAGGAAGACGGCCGCCCCGGCGATCTCCTCCGGCTCAGCCATGCGTCGTTGCGGGACGGACTGCACCAGCGAATCGTGGATTTGGGGCGTTGACCACAAGACCTGACTAAACTTCGTTTTGACGAATCCGGGGGCTATGGCATTGACCTGGATGTTGTCGGCCGCCACCTCGGCCGCCATCACCTCGGTCATCATCAGCACGGCCGCCTTGCTGACGCAATAGACGCCCATCATCGGCTGCGGCTCCAGCCCGGCCACGGATGCCATATTGATGATCTTGCCGCCACCGCGGGTGCGCATCAACGGGACACAAGCCTTGGCAACCCGAAAGTAGCCTTTGACATTCACCTCAAGGATTTTGTCCCAATGACTATCCTCAGCCGACAGGAACTGGCCAAAATGAGGATTGGTGGCGGCGTTGTTGACGAGGATGTCGATGCCGCCGAAATGATCGGCCGCCCGTTCAACGAGCGACGTCACCGCCGCGCTGTCGCCAGTGTGGGCTGCCACAGACAGCACGTCGCCACCCGAGGCCCGCACGATCTCGGCCGCCTCATCAACCGCCTCCTGCCTGCGACTGGCTAACACCACCTTGGCCCCGGCCACCGCAAACGCCTGAGCAATGGCCAGACCGATCCCCCGCGAACCGCCGGTGATCAGCGCCACCTTGCCCGTTAAATCAAAACTCGCTCCTGTGGCCATCTGCATCTCCTTTATATAAGTATCGAGTGACGCCTTACTTATATCGCCGCGTCGGCCTTTCGGCAACGCTCGCCGCCAATGAAAAGCGCCGGGCTTCCCCGGCGCATTCTTCCGAATCCTATGGATCCAGCTCGCCTCATTTAGACACAACCTGTTCGGCGAGCCGTGGTTAATGTCTAGTAGTTATCCCTCGTCTCGAAATAGCTTTGGGGATCCGAGGAGTGGACCCAGACCCACAGGTCATTGGGCGCTTTCTCCGACCAAAAATAGACCCACTCGGCATCGCGCGGGGGCATATTAACGCAACCGTGGCTATGCTTGTAGCCGAAGCGGTCGTGCCAGTACGCGCCATGGAGGGCGATATCGAAATCGAAGTACATCGTATGGGGCACGTCCTCATTGACATAATAGTCAACTTTACCCTCGGCCCCGGTCATCATCGTCTCTATATGCCGTTCCCAAACCTGGAACAGTCCTTCATAGGTCGGCCAGCGATTCAGACCGCTGGAGACGAGGCTGGCGTAGACCATGCGATCCCCTTCGTAGGCGACAACGTTCTGCTCGTACAGGTCAATCTCGACCCAGTATTCATCGGGGCCAACTTCTTTCGGCCGCGGATTGACCTCAATGATGCTCAGGTATTGCTGGTTCATCCAGCGGCCGTAGCCGATATCGTACCAGACCCAACCGTCTTCATCGATGACGGCATCATAGATTTCAACAAACGTGTAGCGAGGTAATTTGATGGCGTTGGGAGCAGGCTCCTCACCCGGTTTCTCGCTGTACTGAAAATCAACGATCATCCAGCCAAACGGCCGTTTGGGCTGCGCCAGTACTTCGACGCCGGTGAAATTGGAGCTGGTGCCCAGCTTGATATCTTCCGCTCGCACCCACTCGCCGGGCATGATCTGATACCACAGCCGACCCTCGTCCTTGTTATTGGCCGTGTCCTCGATGCTGAACCACAGATAGCCGTCGCCAGCGTTGCGAAGGATCTCGCTATTCATGTTGGGTTCGGAATAGATGTTGATGTTGTCAACCAAACGGCCATATTTCCGGCCGGGGAGGATGCTGTCGGGGCGAGGCGGAGGTGGGGCAAAGGTGGAGAGCGGCGGGTTGGCGTCGCATACATAGCCGATATCGTTCGACAGGATGTAGCAACTGGCGGCGGCCGCGGTCGGTCGATTCATCACAACCAGACCAATCACGGCCAGAATCAACACAAAAATAACGCGAATTCTACTCATAATAAAATCAACAAAAGGCCGGATGAGCGACATCCGGTTGATATGGCAAGTATTCTAGCATCCCTTGTCCGTCCTTTCCAGACCGGCACATGGTTCTATCATGATATCAGGGCGGCCGACTGCCACCCGCGAACCGAGTTGATGAGCCATAGGCGTGAGGCGCGCGCCAGATCGGTCAGACTCAACAGGCGCTCTTCGATTTCGTCCTCGGCCAGTAATCGGGCGCGCATTGTCCCGGCCAGAAGCCCGGAAGATATCGGCGGGGTGACCAGGCGGCCATCCAATTCCAGCACGATGTTGGCGTTGCTGGCCTCCGTCAGTTCGCCGCGCTCGTTCCAGAGGATAACATCGTCACAATCGGGTCGCGAAGAGCGCGCATTCTCGTAAACCCCGCGGCGGGTCGTCTTGTGATACAGATAAACATCGGTCGACGAGACCGGCTCCCGGGCCAGACCGACCCGCAGCGGCAACGGTTTAGCGCCCGCCGACAACGGTTGAACCTCGACCGTGGCCCGACCGCGCCTGTCCAACAGCAGCCTGATCTTGCTCGGTTCAGTCACCGTGCTCTCGGACGCTGATGCCTCGGCCAGCGCGAGTCGAATCGCATCGTCAACGAAGGGAAACACGAAATACTCGGCCGACGCTCGCAGGCGATCCAGATGCTCGTCAAGGAGAGCGTACCCCTCCTCAGGCGCCCAGCGCAGTGACTCCAGCAGGCGAAAATCGGCCGTAGATTGCTGCCGCACGTCGAGCACGCGAGCCTTGAGCAAACATTCCTCGTACTCGGCGGTCGCGTTCGACTCTTGGCCGATGCCGCTGCCGACGCCGTAATCCGTTCGATTGCGCTCCCGGTCGATGACGGCCGTGCGGATGGCGACGTTAAACAGCGCCCGCCGGCCCGGCCAGATTCGCCCGATGGCCCCGGTGTAGACACCGCGCGGCCCCGGTTCCAGTTCGTTGATGACGCGCATCGCGTTCTGCCTGGGCGCGCCGGCGATGGAGGCCGGAGGAAACGTCGCCGCCAGGATATCAGCCAGAGATGCGTCGGTCTCGGCCCTAACGGTCGAGGTCATCTGCAGCAGCGTTGGGTAGCGTTCCACGGTGAACTTCTCCGGCACCTGAATGTCGCCCGGACGGGCGATGCGGCTGAAGTCGTCGCGAACGAGATCAGCAGCCAGCATATTCTCAGTGCGGTTTTTCTCCGATTGGCGCAACCAGGCGATTTGCCGCCGGTCGTCGGCCGCCGTCAGGCCGCGCGGGGCTGTGCCCTTCATCGGCCGGGATTCAATGACGGTTCCCTCGAGCCGGAAGAATAGCTCGGGCGACGCGGAACAGATCACGAATCGGCCCAAATCGACGTAGGCACAATGGCTGCTGCGTTGCGCTGCCACCAGATCGGCGAACAACGCCCAGGGATCGCCGGCGAAGTCGGCCCTTAAATGGAACGTAAAGTTGACCTGGCGAATGTCTCCCGCGGCAATGGCCTCCTGGATACGCACGATGGCCGCGTCATAGGCCTCCTTGCCCAGCGACGCTTGCCGCTCGCCGACCGTGTAATCGGCGGCCGAGGCGGGCGGCTCTATCGCCTCCCATTCGCTGAACAAGCCGAACCAGAGCAGGGGCGGCGAATCCGCCTCCGTCACGTGAGCCGCCTGGCCATAGGCCGTGGCCGCTTCGTAGGCCAGGTAGCCGGCCGCGAAGAGCTTCCCGGTTTCGACGGCCTGTTCGATCGCCTGAATGGCCGGGATCACCTCATCGGCCGAGTCGGCGACGATCACCCTCACCGGGTCAACATATCGTCGCCACTCATCGCCTTCCTGCATGACAACCATCGGACTGGCGGGAACGCTATTCATCATGTGTCATCCATCGCCTTGGCAGGCATAAGGGATTGCAAAGCGGACATGGGGAGGTCCTTCATTCGCCGATCAAACCGGGCCTTTCACCTTCTCGCCCTGCCCCAGTTCGACCGAGCGCTGATAGCCGGCCCAGATGCCGCGCGATATGACTGTTCGCAAGCCACCTTTCTCCATATGATAGAGGGCGGCGGCCGTCGTGCCACCCGGCGAGGTCACCTGGTTGCGTAACTCGGCGACATGTTTGCCCGACTGCGCGGCATAATCCAGCGAGCCGCGCATCGTCTGAAAGACCAGTTGCTCCGCCACCCGACGCGGGAAACCGAGATGCACGCCGGCATCGATAAGCGACTCCATGAACATAAAGACATAGGCCGGGCCGTTGCCGCTCAGAGCTGTGGCCATATCCAGGTAAGACTCGTCGTCGACGTACAGTTCCTGTCCGAATGCGCCAAGGATGGCCTGCGCCTGGTTTCGCTGTTCGTCGGTGACCTCGGGCGTGGCCGTCCAGACGGTCATGCCCTCGCCGATCTGCGCCGGGGTGTTGGGCATGGCCCGCACGACCGAAGCATGGGCCACCCCATCGGACAGCTTGCGGATTGGCGTGCCGGCCAGGATGGAGAGCAGCAGATCCTGGCGCCGCAAGTGACCGCGAATAGTGGGCATCACCTCGGTCAGATTCTGTGGCTTGGTGGACAAAACAACGATTTGCCCGGCCTCGGCTGCTTCGGCATTGCTGTTGGTTACGTTAATACCATATCGCTCGCGCAGATCGGCGAGACGCGCCGGCAACGTGTCGGCGGCAAATATATGATCCGGGGCGACGATCTGCTGCCGAATGAGGCCGCGAATCATGGCTTCACCCATGATGCCGCCGCCGATGAAGGCTACGTTCGTGTCTTCAAAAGAGTTATCGTTCAATGTAGATTCCTTTAGGCGGTGAATGATTCGCGGCGCAATGTGACGGCCGCCAGATAGTCGTGGTCGATCTCGACGCCCAACCCCGGCCCATCCGGCACGGTGATGGTGCTGTCCTCGGTGTTGAGTACAAACGGCGCGGTGATATCCCGCTCGTAATAGCGCTCGGTGGCGGAGATGTCGCCGGGCAACGTGAAGCCCGGCAGCGAGGCCAGCGCCAGTTGGGCAGCACGGCCGATGCCCGTCTCCAGCATACCGCCCACCCACAGGGGCATGCCGGCCGCCCGGCAGCGGTCGTGGATGCGTCGTGCCTCGGTGAAGCCGGCCACACGCGACGGTTTCACATTGATGATGTCGCAGGCGTTTATAGCCAGAGCGTAGCGGGCGTGATCATCCGAGTGGATGCTCTCGTCGAGGCAGAGAGGGGTCTTGATGAGCGGGCGCAACCGGCTGTGGTCGAAGATGTCCTCGTAGCCCAGCGGCTGCTCCAGCATCAGTAGATTGAGATCATCCATTGCCTGAAAGACAGGTGCATCCTCCAGCCGGAAGGCGGAGTTGGCGTCGAGCATGATCGGCAGATCGGGAAACGCTGCGCGGGCCACTCGGCCGACGGCCACGTCATGGCCGGGCTTGATCTTCAGCTTGATGCGACGATAGCCCTCGTCATAGTATTGGCCGATCACCTCGACCGTTCGCTCAAGGGACGGCTGGATGCCAATGCTGACGCCGACCGGCACACGGCTTTTTGCTCCCCCGGCGTAAGGTTCGGCCAGCTTGGCGCTCATGGACAGGCCGTCCCGCTGCGCCACGAGATCCCACAACGATTGGTCAAGCGCCGCTTTGGCCAGCGGATGGCCACGGACAAACGAGAGCGCCGGGGCAAGCGTTTCGGGACCGTCGATGTCGCGGCTGACAAGCGCCGGTATCAGGAAGTCGCTGAGAATATGCCAAGCGGTCCCGGTGGTCTCATAGCAATAGCCGGGATCGTTGGTGGCCACGCTCTCGCCCCAACCGGTCAAACCTTCGGCGTGAACGGCCGTCAACAAGCAGTCGCGCTGCTGCTGTGGCCCGAAGCTGGTGACAAACGGGCTGACCAGCCGCATGCTGATGTGATAAAGATCGATACGTTCAATTTTCATTGGTTTTAATATCCTGGTGTGTCAGAAGATAGTAGCTGTGGGATCGGCCGCTGTCGTCCTCGTTTTGCACAAAATCGGTAGCCGCAAAACCCGAGCCGAACAGTCCTTCGAAGATGGCACGAGTATGGGCGCGCCATTGCCGCGCCAGTTGAATATCAGCCCGTTTGATGGCCTGGAAGTTGGATGGAATCTCCACGAGCGCCGGGCCGTCGGACACAGGGACGGTATCGGCTGGAGGCACGGGTAAACCCGCCTCGTTGACGCTCGCCCCGTTAACCAGCGTCGCCCCTCCCGCCAGCAATGCCTTCAGCTCCGGTGGCTGCCATTTATGATCCGCCCGCGCCGCCACGCGATCGCCGGCGATCAACCACTCCACTTCAAAACGATCCGTCTGCAGGCCGGTATTGATGCCGCTCATATTGCCATGAAAATGACGCCGATAGCGGCGGCAAATGACCCCCAGCTTGCCGATATTGAACCGGGCGTTCAGGCTCTCCAGCGGATCATAAGTCCAGGTGATGAGATCGATACCGAGCTTGAGGGCGAGGTCACGTTGCCCCATCTTGAGGCGATAGCCGACATCATGTTGTTGATAACCCGGCAATACGCCTGTCATGACCGAGTACATCTTCAGCCGCGCGGCCGCCGTCTGATCCGCTTGCTCAGGAGCCGGATCCGCTCCCAGTACACCAAAGACGAAACCCACCAACTGGTCGTCGTCAAACGCGCCGAGCAGTATCGCGCCGCTGTCCTGCAGCGCGTGGAACACGTGAGCCGGGACGATCTCCAGATCGTTCATGTTCCAGGTGATTCGCTGGACCTCCTCGGCAGCGATTATTTCATCCATCGTTTCCAGGGGGCGAACGATTATTTCACTCATTCAATCAATTCTACCTCGACACAACCGGTTCCAGAGCAGGACCGCGCGACGTCTATCCGATTGATACGGCGGGTGGAACCCGATCATTGGCCACAAAACAATAAGTCCGGCCGGCCTGCGCGCCAAACCCGGGCAATAATCGGTATGGTGAAGGATTATAGCCGGTAATCGCGTCACTGCGTATCCTTTACAGTTGCGTTTGTTACGCTATCATACTCTCCCATCCTTAACGTGTGCCGGACTTATGACAAGGTCAAGCCGCCATAACATGACACGACGTTGCATATCATATAAAAGAGGGGCTTAAAGTGAATCGCGTTACTCGAATCCTGTTGATCATTCTTGGCGTTCTGGTTGCGCTGACCGCAGTCCTGGCGATCATACTCGTCAGTGTCAGCCGCAGCCCATTCCCCGACATAGACGGGGATAAAACGATAGCGTTGCCCGCTGAATGCACATCGGCCGATGCCGGGTCGTTGCAATCGATCTGTGTGGCCCTGAGCGGTCACGGACTAAAGGCCCCCGTCCATATCTATCGCGACGGCTACGGTATCCCGCATATCTACGCCGAAAACTCCGAGGACCTGTTCTTCGCTCAGGGCTATGTCCACGCCCAGGATCGCATGTGGCAGATGGAGTTCTGGCGTCACATCTCCCAGGGACGACTCTCGGAGATCATCGGCGATGCCGGGGTCGAAAACGACACATTCATCCGCACCAGCGGCTGGAACCGCATCGCCAAAGATACCATAGCCTATTACGAGCAAGAGTTGCCCGAGGCGATGAACATCATGGAAGCGTACAGCGCCGGTGTCAACGCCTATTTGGCCGAGAACAAGGATGACCTCTCCTTCAATCAGCGCGTGCTAGGCCTCGTCGGCGACCCCTGGGAGATAGAACCCTGGAGACCGATTGACGCTATCGGCTGGGGTGTGGTTATGGCCTGGGACCTGGGCGGCAACTGGGAAGATGAGCTGACTCGCGCAGGTCTATACGCAACAATTGGCGAAGAGGCGACGAACGAGCTAATCCCCGGCTACCCCTACGCGTCGCGACCGGTCATTGCCCCGACCTCGGAACTGGTCATGAACAGTTCGGGACAGGCAGCCGCGACGGCCATCGATTGGTCGGCCGTTTCGACCGCCATCATCGGCCGCCCTCCGGCGGCACTGGGCAGCGGCCCCTTCCTTGGCAGCAACAACTGGGTCATCAGCGGCAAAAACACAGAGTCAGGCCTGCCCCTGCTGGCTAACGACCCTCATCTCGGTATTCAGATGCCATCCATATGGTATGAGATCGGCCTGCACGCGCCGGGTTGGGATGTTGTCGGTTTCAGTTTCGCCAGCGCTCCCGGCGTCATCATCGGCCACAACAATCGCATCGCCTGGGGCGTTACCAACCTCGGCCCCGACGTACAGGATCTCTACATCGAGAAGATCAACCCCGACAACCCCAACCAGTATGAATACATGGGCGAATGGCGGGATATGAACTTCATCGAGGAGGTTATCAAGGTCAATGGCGGCGAAGACATCGTTCTGAACGTGCGCGAGACCATTCACGGCCCGATCGTCAGCGATACCTTCGATGAGGAAGACAAGAAGGATGTGCTCGCCTTGCGCTGGGTGGCGGCCACCGATCCGGCGCGACTGTTCCAGGCCGTGGTCGATATCGACCAGGCTCAAAACTTCGAGGAATTTCGGGATGCCCTGCGGTATTGGGACATCGCGGCACAAAACTTCGTCTATGCCGACGTGGACGGCAATATCGGTTATCAGTCCACCGGCCTCGTCCCGGTGCGCAAGAACGGCAACGGCATGGTTCCCGTGCCCGGCTGGACGGATGAGTATGAGTGGGATGGACGTCTCGCCTTTGACGATCTGCCGACGCTCTATAATCCGGAGCGAGGCTTCATCGTAACCGCCAACAACGCCGTGGTTGACGAGCAGTACCCCCATTTCCTGGCCCGCGACTGGGCCAGCGGTGATCGCGCTCAACGCATCGTTAACATGATCACCGCGGCCATCGACCAGGGGAAAGTCACTGCCGATGACATCGCCGCCATGCACTCGGACAGCTATTCCATGCGGGCCGAGAGCTATGTCCCGCTTCTGCTGGAGCTTGCCGTCGACGATGCCGACATGAATCAGGCGCTCGATTACCTGCGGCAATGGGATTACCAGGAGAGACGCGACAGCGTTGGCGCATCCATCTTTGAGATATTCTACATGCAGCTGGCGCACAACGTGCTGGCCGACGATGTCGGCGAGGATAACGTCAGCGATGTGCATCAGGCCATCTACTTCCACCGATTGGCCAATGATCCGGCCGCGCGTTGGTGGGACGACATCACCACACCGGAAGTGGAAACTCGCGAGGATATCCTGACGCGCTCCTTGCAGGACGCCATCATCTGGCTTAAGGAGAATCGCGGCGGCGATATGAAGAGTTGGACGTGGGGCAGCCTTCACCAGGCGACCTTCGTCAGCAATCCGCTGGGCGCGAGCGGCATCAGTCTGATCGAGAACATCGTCAATCGCGGCCCATTCCCGGCCGACGGCGGCAGCGATCTGGTCAACGCCAACAGCTGGCGATGGAGCGAACCGGCGGCCGTGTCCTCCCATCCATCCATGCGCATGATCGTCGATATGAGCAACTTCGATGCCAGCCGGGCGGTCATCCCCACAGGCCAGAGCGGCCATCCGTTCAACGCTCATTACGACGACATGATCGAGCTATGGCTCAACGGTCAGTATCATCCGATGATCTTCAGCCGTGAGGCGGTTGAGGCCGCGGCCAAGGACCATATGGTTCTACAACCGGGGCGCTAAACATGATCACCATCCCCATTCATCACGAGACAAACGATGTCGACTTCGCCCGGCTGAGCGATTACATCGTGGCCGAGATGCGGCGGCTGGGAGTCCCCGGCGTGGCCATCGGCCTCCACCACAAGGGCCGCGAGCGCCTGGCGGGGTTCGGCATCACCAGCGTGGAAAACCCGCTGCCGGTGACGGCCGACACCTTGTTTCAAATCGGCTCGACGACCAAGACCGTCACCGGCACCGTCGTTATGGCGTTGGTGGAGAGCGGTCAGATCGATCTGGACGAGCCGGTGAAGACCTATCTCCCCGACTTGCGGCTGGCGGACAAGGCGGCCGAAGGTTCGGTGACCATGCGTCACCTGCTGACCCACATGAGCGGTTGGGCCGGCGACTTCTTCCGCGAGACCGGCAGTGGCGACGATGCCCTCACCCGCTACGTCGCCGAGATGGCCGAACTGGAGCAACTGGCACCTGTGGGCACGGTGTGGGCCTATAACAACGCCGGGTTCGGGTTAGCGGCGCGGGTGATCGAAGTAGTCACCGGCAGAACTTATGAGGCCGTCACTCAGGAACTCATCCTCGACCCGCTGGGAATGGACAACTCCTTCTTCTTTCCGGCCGACGTAATCTCGCGTTCCTTCGTCGTGGGGCACCGGGTCGATCCGAAAATAGGAGCGGTGGTGGAACGGCCGTGGGCCTTGTCGCGCGCCTCCTATGCCATCGGGGGCCTATGCTCCAGCGCGCGCGATCAGATGCGCTACGCCCGCTTCCATCTGGGCGACGGGACAACGGCCACGGGACAACGGCTTCTGTCGGCCGAATCGATGGCCGCCATGCAATCGGTGCAATGTCCCGCCAATTTGGGCATGCAAATGGGGCTAACCTGGCGCATCAAGGATTACGGGCCGACGCGAGCGGTCATGCACGGCGGCGCGACAAACGGCCAGCTATCGGCATTTCTCATGGTTCCCACCGAGGATTTCGCCATCACGGTGCTGACCAACGCCGAGGAAGGCAGCCTCCTCAACGAAAACGTCGTCAGCCGGGCACTAGAACAATACCTCGGCTTAAAGGAGCCGGAGCGGATTTTGCTCGATCCGGGCATCGAGAAGTTAAGCGAATATATCGGTTCCTATGAAGCCCAGATGGAGATATTGAACCTGTATTTCGACAATGGGCAGCTGATGGTCGGGCTGACACCCAAGGG
>CAZZJN010000056.1:17105-18619 GCA_964654505.1 uncultured Ardenticatenaceae bacterium
CTCGACGTAATCGCGCACCGCGGCGGGAATGGGAAACGCACTGCGGGAGATGTAATCATACATCACCTGAACGGTTCGGCCGTAGGCCACCAGCCGTCCATCCTGCCCCTGAACCCGATAGAGCATATCGAAGCTCTTCGTCCCCCATCGGGATATGCCCGTGCCGATGTAAAGCGTCTCCGTCAGTAAGGCCGGGGACTTATAGGTGCAAGCGGCCTCAACCAGAATAAGCGGCAAGTCGAGCAATTCCGTGCCCATCAGGCCGCTGTGCTCCATGATCTCGGCCAGATATTTGATGCGTGCCGTCTCAAAATAGGCGAAGAACACCGCGTTGTTGACATGCCCCATCGCGTCGATGTCGCGAAAGGCCACTTCCAGAGAGGTTTCGTAAGGGTAATTTGTGTGGGTCATAAATCATTCTGTGCGAGCGGGCACGTTGGGATTGCGCTCACCCCCATTCTAACACGTTTCACCGGCCTTGCATGGCCGCCGGGTCAAGGTTCCTGCGACGCAATGACGGCCGCGCCGTCGGTCGCCTCGCAGATATAGACCTGCGGACCCAGCCCGGTGGCCTGCCGGTAAGCCCCGGACACGGCCGCGGCAAACGCTTCTGCACCGTCCGCGCGCACCAGAGCCACGGCCGCCCCGCCAAATCCCCCGCCGGTCATCCTCGCTCCATAGCAGGACGGCTCGGCCTGAGCCAGTTCGACCATTTTATCCATCTCGGCCCGCGAAATCTCAAAATCGTCACGCATGCTGACGTGACTCTCATTCATCAGGCGCCCCATCCCGGCTGCGTCGCCCCGGGCCATAGCCGCCGTCGCGGCCAACACCCGCTCATTCTCGCTAATGACGTGCCGTGCTCGCCGGGCGTCCACCGGATCAAGTTCGCTTTCCCGGCGACTGAACAGAGCTATAGCCGCATCGCGCAGCGCGACAACCCCCAACACGGCCGCCGCCCGCTCGCATTGCGCCCGCCGCTCGTTATAGGCGGAGTCAACCAGCCCGCGCCGCGTCATCGTATCCAGAATGACAACGGCGACGCCGGGCGGCAGCGGGGCAAGCTGTGTTTCGAGGGTACGGCAGTCGATGAGCAAGGCGTGTCCGGCCCGACCGGCGGCCGATATCATCTGATCCATGATGCCGCTGTTGACGCCGATCCACTCATTCTCCACCCGTCGCCCGGCCTTGGCCATCGCCGCCGCATCCCATGGCCACCCGCCGACAGCGGCAAACGTCCGCGCCGTGGCCATCTCCAATGCCGCGGATGACGACAAACCGGCGCCGATAGGCACGTCCCCGGCGACCACCCCTTCCCACCCTCGCACCGGGTAACCCTCCGAGCGCAGGATGTGGGCGACGCCCTTGATATATTCCACCCAACCGCCGTCTTCGTGCCGCAGGTTGTCCAGATCGAACTCGGCTGTTTCCTCGAAATCGACCGAGTGGACGATCACCTTTCGGCCTTCCCGAGGCCGCAGTGCGATCCAGGCGGCGCGATCGATGGCCATCGG
>CAZZJN010000057.1:0-5449 GCA_964654505.1 uncultured Ardenticatenaceae bacterium
TCCTGCTCTATCCCGGCGATGAGCCACACGAAGACGGATTCAACATGAGCGCCGGGGTGCGGCTGACCACGCGCTCGCTCTCCCTGGCGGGACCACTGGAAGCGTTTCAGGCACGCTGCCGGGAACTGGCGAAGGAACTGACGGAAGGGAGCCTGTCGGTATAGACGCCGGTACCAACTGCGCCCTTCGCCTTCATCGTGATTAGGGCAGGATCAGGGACTGTTGCCGGACGATTTCGGTTGGGATGGAAGCCATATGGGCATCACGATGCACAAGAATAGCGTCATGAGCTTGGGCTGTGGCGGCGATCAAGGCGTCAATCAGGGGGATGCGGCCGGGCGACTGCCTTCCAATGACGTAAGCCGCTGTGGCAATAGATGCGTCGGTCGCCACTATCTCGTTAAAGAGCAAGCTGTATTTGTCAATCGCATCGATTATTTCTGCATCAGCCGCGCCAAGCTCCCGCAAACGCCGCGCAAACTCAGTCAGCGTGGGGGCGGCGATCAGTATCTCAAACTCGGGGTCCTCAAACAGGCCTTGAACCGTCTCCGAGCCGCTCTCTTCCCGATAATGGGCCAGGAGCATCGACGTATCCAATAAATAACGCTCAGGATTACTCATCCGATTCACGCTCGACGATCAATTCGGCAACGCTATCGCGCTCAGGGCTGAATTTTCGGCCGCTACCCATGAGACGACGCGCAAGTTCGCCCCGATCGGGAATGACATGCACTACAATCTCGTTGCGTTCAACATCGGGAATCCATTGCAATCGCCAGCCAGGTTTGATGCCAAAAGCGCGCCCAACCTCGGCCGGGATTGTTACCATATTTTTCCGGGTTACCGTCGTAATCATGGAATCGATTATAGCCCATGGAATATTGTCATTCAAGGGAAACCGCCATTACCATAACTACGACGTCACACCCGGATACCAGACGCTGCCGGGCAACAGCCAGGCGACGAACTTCTTGCGGGGTGAGGGTGAGTATGATCATGTTGCACGGATATTTACAGAACATCTGTTTCATGACCAAGTTTTTATTCGTACCCCCCTCCATAATAATAACTTTATTTACTTGATTAACTTTCATAAGTCCGCGACCCGGGGGATTAAACAAGTAAATAAAGTAATTAAAGTAAATAATGAGGTGGGGGGTAGGCAAGAATCCGGCAAGCGGCCATTGATGACGTTTGCTTGCCGGCGTATCTCCTCATCCCCTGATCAGTCTGGTATAATCCTCACAAATGAACACCCTGTTCATAATGTGAACAGACAAAGGATAAACCATGACGACATCCATCAAAGATCGGCTGGCCCAGGCCGGAGGGCGACTGCGACAAATGCGCCCGGACCGGCGACGCGAAGCCGCCTGGCGCATCATTCGCGATTACTTGCTGATCATTTTGGGCAGCGTGATGCTGGCCCTCAGCATGCACCTCTTCTTTATCCCCCATCGGCTCGTCGCCGGCGGGCTGAGCGGCACGGCGCAGCTCATCAACAACTTCACCGGCTGGCCCATCGGCACGGTGTCGTTCATCCTCAATATCCCCCTCTTCGCCCTCGGCTGGTACTATCTCGGCGGCTATCGCTTTCTGGCGCGGACGGTCTTCTCCTCATTCGTGTTTGCCATCGTGCTCGACGGCCTGCAATTCTCATGGCCGGACGCCACACTAACCGACGATCTGGTGCTCAACACTCTCTACGGCGGCGTGACGGCCGGAGTCGCCGTCGGCCTGATCTTTCGCGCGCGGGCCACCAGCGGCGGCACCGACATTCTGGCCCGCATCCTGGAACGTCGCATCGGCATGCCGCTCTCGCAAGCCTACCTCTACACCGACGGGCTGGTCGTCTTTTTGGCCGGGATGACCTTCGGCTGGGAGTTGGCCCTCTATGCGGTCATCGCCCTTTACGTGGGCGGCGTTTTGGTCGAGGTGACGCTCAACGGACCGAACATCATGCGCGTGGCCACGATCATCACCACCCGGCCACAAGCCGTCGCCGACCGCGTCCTGGCCGAGATGGAGCGCGGCGTCACCGAGTGGGCCGGGCGGGGCATGTACACCGGCACCGAGCGCCATATCCTGCTGTGCGCCGTCAGCCGCGCCGACACCGTGCTGCTCAAGAGCATCATCCACGAGGCCGATCCCGATGCCTTTGTCATCATCGGTCAGGCGCAGGAGATACTGGGCGAGGGCTTCCGAAGCCTGCGAAAGGGATTTTAGTCCCTCGTCCCGTGCATTCATTGCCAACCTGTTTCAGGCGTGCTACACTGCGAGCAGACGTATTTATGAACATATCGTTCACATTGTGAACACACGGAGGAGCCATGCGGCCGCGGATCCAGCTACTGGACAACTCACTCATTCAACAAATCCTGGCCGAGGCGGGCCGCATTCTGGCCGAGATCGGCATGGAAGTGCGCGGCCCGGCGCTGAGACAACGACTGCTCGATGCCGGTCTGCCGCAGACTGACGACGGCCGCATCCTCTTCCCGCCCGACGTCGTCGAGCGCGCCGTGGCCGCCGCCCCGCGCTCCTTCACCCTCTTTGACCGCGCCGGGGTTCCCCAGGCCGAGATCGGCGGCGACAACGTCCACTTCACCCCCGCCTCCAGCGGCCTCAAGATCCTCGACTATCGCACCGGCCAGACTCGCCCGGCCAATACGGCCGATTTCGTCGAGTACGTCCGGCTGGGCGACGGGCTGGCCAACATCGACTATCTGGCCACGGCCTTCTCCACCAACGAGGACATCGAGGCCCAGGTCTCCGACGCCTGGCGGCTCTACCTCTGCCTAACGAACTCGCGCAAGCCAATCGTCTCCGGCGCGTTCACCGAGCACGGCGTCGGCCGCATGGCCGAGATGATGCAGCTCTTCCGCCACGACCGGGCCGACCTCATCGCCCGGCCGATGTCGATCTTCACCATCACCGCCACCGGCATGTTCCGCTACAGCGAGGACTCCTGCCAGAATATGCTGGATTGCATCGAGGCGGGCATCCCGGTCGAGATCGTCCCCGTCACGCTGATGGGTCTCATCGCGCCGGTGTCGCTCGTGGGCGCGGCCGTCTTCCACACCGTCGACACACTGGCCGGAGTGGTGATGGCCCAAATCATCAAACCCGGCACGCCGGTGCTGTTCGGTGGCGCGCCGGCCGAGTTCCACATGCGCGCCGCCTCTTCCCCCATGCTGGGCATCCAGGCCCTGCGCCTGGACGTGGCCTACGCCCAGATCGGCAAAGCGCTGGGGCTGCCCACCCAGGCCTACATGGCCCTCAGTGACGCCAAATTCCTCGACGCCCAGGCCGGGGCGGAGACGTTCGGCAGCGCGCTGCTGGCGGCATTGGCAGGCATCAACTCCGTCTCCGGGCCGGGGATGCTCGACTTCGTGCTGACCTTCAGCCTGCCCAAGCTGGTCTACGACGACGATCTGTGCGGGCAGGCGCTGCATTTCGTCCGCGAGGTAAAACCGGTCGATGACCTGCCGACGATCGATCTGGCGCGCGAGGTGATGGCCGAGCAACACCTCATCACCGCCGAACACACCATGACCCACTGGCCCCATGAACTCCACATGCCCTCGCCGGTGACCGACCGCGACAATCGCGAGAATTGGGTCAAAGCGGGCGGCAAGGAGTTGCTGCGACGAGCGACCGATGAGGTCGAGCGACGACTGGCGGCCTACGAACCGCTGGAAACCGACCCGCTGATCGTCGATGAGATGCAGCAGATCATCATCGCCGGCATGAGCGAGGTCGCGCCGCTGCCGGCGGTGCCCGCGCCCCCCCGGCCCACCGAATCGTCCGGCGACGACCGGCGACGAAAACGGCGGTTTGCCCGATGACCCCGACCCAGTCCCCCGGCCAGGTCGCCGAGCCGATGGCCGGCACGCAATCCATCCGGCGCGCCGTGACCATGCTGGAGGCCTTCACCGACGAGCGGCCGTCCTGGAACGTCAGCGAGCTGGCCGAGGTGACCGGGCTAAACCGCACGACGACCTATCGCCTGCTGACGGCTCTGGAGAGCGCCGAATACGTGGTGCGCGACCCCTCCGGCGACACCTACCGGCTGGGTTCGGGGCTGATCGTCCTGGGCGCAAGGGCCGCGCGGGCCAACTCGGCGCGGGCCGTCGCCCTGCCCGAACTGGAGGCGCTGGCGTTGCAGACGGGCGAGACGGCGACCCTGGAGATCATGCTGGGCGGCGAGATGGTCATCATCGAGGAGATCCCCGGTGAATATGTCACCAGCGGCAACCAGCACATCGGCAGTCGCTGGCCGGTCTATGCCACCTCGACCGGCAAGGCCATTCTGGCCTGGCTGCCGCCCGGCGAACTGGACGCCGCCCTGCCCCGGTCGTTGCCGTCCCTGACGGAGCGAACGAAGCAGGAGCCACCCCTCACGCCCCGGCGCCTGCGGGAGCGTCTGGCCGAGATTCGCCGGCAGGGGTACGCCGTCGTCGCCGAGGAGCTGGAGATGGGCTTTCTGGCCGTCGGCGCGCCGCTGCTGGACGCCAACGGCCGCCCGGTCGCCGCCATCAGTCTGGGCGGCACGCTGACGCGAATGACCGGAGAGCGCGTGCTCCGAATCGGTGAACTGGTGCGCGAGGCCGCCGGGCGCGTCTCGCACAAGCTGGGCTACAGAGGATAAATGGACTGCCTGTTTCCTGAATCTGCTAACCGCAACATCCGCGGCTAAATTATCTTAAGGAGAGCTTATGCCCCTACCGACCCCGTTCCACACCCGGACGTCGGCCGTCTGCGATAGTTATGAATGGCGAAACTGGTCCGGCTTCCTGGCGGCGGGCATCTACGAGATGTCCCATGACCGGGAATATTACGCCATCCGCAACAGCGCGGCGCTGATCGACGTCACCCCCCTGTTCAAGTATGAGGTCACCGGCCCCGACGCCGCCCGCCTCGTCGATCGGGTCATCACCCGCGATGTCACCAAACAGAAAATCGGCCAGGTCTATTACACCCCCTGGTGCGACGCCCACGGCAAGGTCATCGACGACGGCACCGTGTCGCGACTGGACACCAACCATTTCCGCATCACCTCGGCCGATCCCAGCGGCCGCTGGTTCCAGGACGTCGGCTATGGCCTCAACGCTCAGGTGGTCAACGTCAGCGACGATCTGGCGGCGTTGGCCATTCAGGGGCCGCGCAGCCGGGCCATCCTGCAAGAGGTCATCAGCGGCATCGATTTCGCCAAATTGCCCTACTTCCATCTCGCCCACGGCACCGTCGACGATTTCCCCATCACCATCACCCGCACCGGCTATACGGGCGATCTGGGCTATGAACTCTGGGTGCGGCCGGAACACGCCGAACACCTATGGGATCGTCTCATGGAGCGCGGGGCGGGCCACGGCATCCTGCCCGCGGGGATCATCGCCCTGGACATCGCCCGAATCGAGGCCGGGCTGATCATGATCGCCGTCGATTATGT
>CAZZJN010000057.1:5549-18101 GCA_964654505.1 uncultured Ardenticatenaceae bacterium
TCGGGCAACAAGGGGCATCACATCGGCCAGATCACCAGCCACACTTTCGCGCCCATCCTGAAGCAGTACGTCGGCATCGGCACGTTGCTCAATCCCCACGCCCGCATCGGCGACCGGGTGGACGTGGAAGTGACCGTCGAATTCAAGCGCAAGCTGTGTCCGGCGACGATTGTGCCGACCCCGTTCTTCGATCCGCCGAGGAAGAAGATATGAGGTGCAGAGGAGCATGGGAGCAGAGGAGAAGAGGTGATGACGACGGACAAGGAGGTTATACGGAACCACTACGAGCTGGATGTTTACAAGATGGCCTTTGAGACGGCGATGAAAATATTCGAATTAAGCAAGGCATTCCCATCAGAGGAACGATATTCGCTGACCGATCAGATACGTCGTTCATCCCGGTCTGTTTGCGCCAATCTGGCTGAAGCATGGCGAAAACGCCGCTATGAGGCCGCATTTGTGCTGGCGCTCAGTCATTCGGAAGCAGAAGCGGCCGAGACTCAGGCATGGTTGGAATTCGCCGTCAAGTGTGGCTATATTGACCGGGATCAGGGACGAGATTTATACACGTCTTATGACCACATCCTCGGCAAACTGGTCCAGATGATCACCAAACCCGAACCCTGGATACTCCAGAGAAGCAAGAAGTAATCACATGACGATCCAATCCCGCCATCTCCCTTGCGCCTCTGCACCCCTGCTCCCCTGCACCCCTGCACCCCTGCCCCCAATTGGAGAAATGATTAACTAATGAATACTCACTACGATGCCATCGTCATAGGCGGCGGGCACAACGGACTTGTGGCCGCGGCCTACCTGGCCCGCGCCGGCAAAAAGACCCTCGTCCTGGAAAAGCGCTACCTCGTAGGCGGCGCATCCGTCACCGAGGAGATATTCCCCGGCTTCAAATTTACCGTCTTCTCCTATGTCGTCAGCCTCTTCCGGCCGGAGATCATCCGCGACCTCAACCTTCCGGCCCACGGCCTGACGATCCTGCCCCTGGAAAGCACCCTGACGCCCACGCTGGACGGCCGCGACTACCTCTACCGCGACGGCGATCATTACCAGACCCTGCGCAACATCGCCCGCTTCTCCCAGCGCGACGCCGACGCCTACGACGAATACGCCCGCTATATGTACTTCATGGCCAAGGCCGTGCGCTACATCCTCGGCGTCATCCCGCCCGATCCGACCACGTTCAACCCCAAGGACATGATGGGGCTGGTCGACATGGCCCGACACTTCCTGGGCCTGAGCCAGGACCAGCTATACGTCCTGGCCAAGCTGATGACCATGAGCGCGGCCGATTTCGTCGAGCAATGGTTCGAGTCGGAGCCGCTCAAGGCCACGCTCTCGGCCAGCGGCATCATCGGCACCTTCCTCGGCCCGCGCTCCCCCGGCACGGCCTACGTCCTGCTACACCACTACATGGGCGAGATCGATGGCGCCTATCGCGCCTGGGGCTTCCACAAGGGCGGCACGGGCGGGCTGGCGCAAACGCTGGCTCGCGCGGCCGAGGCGCAGGGGGCCGAGATCCGCTGCAACGCCGGCGTCGCCAAAGTACTGGTCAAGAACGGCCGCACGTCGGGCGTCGTCCTGGAAAACGGCGACGAAATCCACGCCCCGCTGGTGATGTCCAGCCTCGACCCGAAGCAAACCTTCCTCAACCTCGTCGAGCCGAACCAGTTGCCCGATGATCTGGTGGGGGCCGTGCGCCGTTTCCAGACGCTCGGCTCATCGGGCAAGGTCAATTTGGCCCTGGATCGTCTGCCCGAACTGGCTTGTCGTCCCGGCCCCGGCCGGCATCTGGCCGGCGCCATCTCCATGAGTCCCGATCTCGACACCATCGAGCGGGCTTACGACGATGCCAAGTATGGCAATTTCTCGCGTCGCCCCTACATGGACGTCATCATCCCGTCGATGATCGACCCCGACATGGCCCCGCCCGGCAAGCACGTCATGTCCTGCTTCGTGCAGTACGCGCCCTACAAGCTGGCCGACGGCGAATGGACGGACGAGAAGCGCGAGGCATTCGGCGATGCCGTCGTCAACGTGCTGGAGACGGCTTTCCCCGACATCAAGGACGTCATCCTCCACCGTCAGGTGCTGACGCCGGTCGATGTGGAGCGAATTACCGGCATCTCCCAGGGCAACATCTTCCACGGCGAACTTAACCTGTCGCAGCTCTTCTTCCTGCGACCGGCCGCCGGTTACGCCAAGTATCGCACGCCCATCAAGGGCTATTATCAGTGCGGCTCCGGCACCCATCCCGGCGGCGGCATCATGGGCGCACCGGGTCGATTGGGAGCGCTCGAGGCGTTGAAGGACGTTCGCTAAGAGGAGCAGAGGAGCAGAGGAGATGAGGAGATGAGGAGATGAGGTGCAGAGGAGATAAGGAGCAGAGGAGACGGGGAGAGCGACTTGCCCCCCTGCCCCCCTGCACCCCCGCACCCCTGCATCCCCGCATTGACAGGAGAGACTACCTATGAACAACAACTACGATGCAATCATCATCGGCGGCGGCCACAATGGGTTGGTGGCCGCGGCGACACTGGCCGGAGCCGGCAAGCGCGTGCTGGTGCTGGAGCGGCGCGATAATCTGGGCGGCGCGGCAGCCACGGAAGAACTGTTCCCCGGCTATCGCATGGACACCGGCGGCAACGACGCGGCCCTCTTCCTGGATGAGATCACGCGCAAGCTCGATCTGCCCGGCCACGGCCTGAAATTTCACGAAAACCCCGCCCTGCTCTTCGCCCCCCAGCCCGACGGCCGCGGGTTAACCATCTGGCGCGACAAAGCCCGAACCGTCGCCGAGATCGCCCGCTTCAGCGAGCGCGACGCCGCCCGCTGGCCCGATTTCCGGCGGCAGGTCGAGCGCATGGGCGGCTTGCTGCGGGGCATGCTGGCCTTGACCCCGCCTGACCTCGGCCGCCTGCGCGGAGATGCGATGGCCTGGGCACCGTTGGCCCTTCGCCTGCGGCAGCTGGGCGGCGCGGATATGATGGAGCTGTTTCGCGTGCTACCGATGGCCTTTCAGGGTTACATTGACGAATGGTTCGAAAGCGACGCACTGAAGGGCGCGCTGGGCGGATCGGCCGTCATCGGCTCCACGCTGGGACCGCGCAGTGGAGGCACAACCCTGATGTTCCTCTATCAAAACCTGGGCGGACTGCTGAATCATCGCTTCGTCGGGGGTGGCATCGGCCGCCTGTCGGAGGCGCTGGCGGCCGCGGCCCGCTCCGGCGGGGCGACGATTCGCACCGGTGCAGCCGTTGAATGCATCCTGATCGAGGGTGACACGGAGCCTGCGGCCGTCGGCGTCAGGCTGGATACCGGCGAAGAGATACGCGCCGCGGCCGTGCTCTCCAATGCCGACCCACGACGGACGTTGTTTGATCTGGCCGGGCCGCAACATCTCGAGCCGGAAGTGATGCGCCATGTCCGCAATATCATCTATCGCGGCAGCGTCGCCCGCGTCAATCTGGCCCTCGACGGCTTGCCGGCCTTCGCGGGAGTGACGGACGAGGCCCAATTGGGCGGCCGCATCCGCTTCAGCCCCAGCCTCAACTACCTGGAACGCGCCTATGACGCGGCGAAGTACGGCCAAATATCGGAGCATCCCTACCTTGAGATGTTCATCCCCACCCTTCACGATCCGGCGTTGGCCCCCAAACGACATCATATCCTGAACATCATCGCCCAATACGCGCCCTACGGATTGCGAGACGGCGATTGGGAGGAGAAGCGGGAAGCCCTGGTGGAAACCGTGATGGATACGCTGGAGGGCGTCGCGCCGGGTATCGGCCGGCAAGTCGTCCACTGCCACGTGACGACGCCGCTCGATCTGGAACAGACCTATCATCTGACCGAGGGCAGCATCTACCACGGCCAGATGGGGCTGGAGCAGATGCTCGTCATGCGGCCGATCTCCGGCTGGAGTCGCTACGAAACCCCGATCAGGAATCTCTATCTATGCGGCGCGGGCGCCCACCCCGGCGGCGGCGTCACCGGCGCGCCCGGCTACAACGCCGCACGAACGGTTCTGCACGCACGATAGTCCGCCTCAGGCGACGGGTTGTGGGCCTCCTCCCGGCCTCAACCCGTCGCGCCCCATCCTCGCGCAACCGATTCCGCACTCAATCGTAAAGGATTATAAAATGATATGAGGATAACAGGGAGGTTATCGATGACTCGGAAATGGTTATTCCTTCTGTTGTGCGGCGCCTTGTTCTTCACAACAGGCGCCCAAATCGGCAAAAGCTACCGCGCCGAACGATTCGACGTCGAAGTTGCCGTGCAGCCGGACGGCTCGCTCAATATCGAGGAAACGGTCGTGTTCCGTTTCAGCGGCGGGCCTTTCTCCTTCGTCTTTCGCGAATTGCCCACCGACCACACCGACGGCATCATCGGCATCACGGCCGGGATGGATGGCGCGATCTGGCCTCAGGGCACCGGGCCGGGCGAGGTCGAAATCAGCGGCCGCGATCCCATCAGGGTAGAGTGGCATCTGCCCCCCACCGCCGACACAACCCATACCTTCACCCTGGCCTACACCCAACTCGGCGTCGTCGAACGTGGGACCGAGGCCGACGTCCTCAACTGGCAGGCCCTGCCTGATGAGTATGAGTACGAGATCGACAGCAGCCGCCTGACCGTCAACTTTCCCCCGTCGGGACAGCTGATTGGCGAGCCTGAAATCACAGCCGGCAGCGCCGTCGTCACCACCGAACCCGGCCGCGCCGTGTTTGACATGCAAAATTTGTCGTCGGGCGACCCGCTCGTCGTGCGCCTGTCGTTCGCGCCGGGGGCATTCAGCGGCGCGCCGCCGGCCTGGCAAGCCCAACAGGCAAGCCAGAGCAGCCGGGCCTGGATATGGATCACCGCCGCCGTAGCCACTCTGGTCGCCGGGTTCATCGCGCTGTTTCAGATGGTACGCAATAATATGCGTTCCGTACCCAAGTCGAACTCTTATGTGCAGAAGCCGCCACTCGACCTGTCCCCGGCGCTGGCCGCATACCTGGCCAACCAGTCGGTATCCTGGCAACATGCGCTGGCCACCCTGTTCGATCTGGCGGGGCGCGGCCATATCGCGATCGAGCAAACCCGCGAGAAGTCCATGCTGCGCTCGGCCGAATTCAGCCTGACCCTGCTGGACCATCCCGATGGGTTGCGGCCGCATGAGGCCGCCCTGCTTGACCTGCTCTTCACCGACAAGGCCGGCGTCCCGCACGACGTCACCACCATGGGCGAAATGAGCCGCCTCATCACGTCGTCACGTTGGAAGGGATACACGCGCACGCTGGAGGACGAAGCCGAACGAGAAGGGCTGACAAACCCGCTCGTTAAAGGCAAACAGAAAAAAGCCATCGGCTGGGGCGTGGCGCTCCTGATCCTGGCCCCGCTGCTGCTCATCGCCGGCGCCCTGTTTGATTCCCTCTTTGGGATGTGGCCTCTGCTGCTGATGGGGGCCGTTGCCCTCATCGGCTTTCTGGCGGTGATCTTCGGCGCGTCATACACCAAACTGTCGGATAAAGGTTTCCAGTACGCCACCGCCTTCGAGCCTTTCCGGCGATTCCTGGAGGATGTGTCCAAGGACAAGGCCAGCCTGTCGGATGACGCCTACTACGAAGCCTATCTGCCCTACGCGACCGGCTACGGCTTGGCCGAAAAGTGGGTCAAACGGATGGCCAAGTCCGAAGACCCGCGCATTCCGGCCTACTTCCGCGCTGCCGAGGCGGACGAAGCAGTCAACATGGCCGCGTTCATCGCCGTCATCATAGCCACGACCAATTCGGGCGGAGCGGCGGCGGCATCGGCCGCGGGCGCGGCTGGGGCTGCCGCTGCCGGCGGTGGCGCCAGCGGCGCAGGATAACGCCACACCGGGGCCGGCGCAATCCGACCGCATTGCAAGAACCGACCGGGGCAAGCCGACCAACAGCTTGCCCCGGTTGCGATCATGAGAACAATTGGCCGTATCCTCCTTTATTATTCCTCTTCCCTTCAACCTGTGATAAGATGCGGCTGCCCTTCGATGCTCTCCTTTAAGTTGAACCGCCTGTCATCGCCTAAACCTTGAATCACAGGTCGACCGGCGAGGCGCTGAAAAGGATATCGATCGACCCAGGCAAACCCGTTCCAAGGATTTGCGATGAAGGATGAACTTCAGGATAGCGACAAGCTGGATGTGCCCGCTGATTCCTCCGGGTTACCGACGCCCCACCCGGAAGGCGAAACCGGCACGACAGAAACCCTCAAGCGCCTGTGGCGGAGTATCTCCTGGCCCAAAATCGGCCTGTTCATCGTCAGTCTGTTTCTGTTCATCCTGGCTCTGACCCTGATGAAGGACGGCGCCCGCGGCCTGGCCCCCATCGTCGAAAGCCGTTTCGCGTTTGATAATGCCGCCAATACGTTAGGATTCGGCTGGCTGTTTGCCTACGCAGTCATGAGCGGCTCGCCGGTGGCCGCGTCGGCGCTGGCCTTCCTGGATGCCGGGATTATCGATCCGATTCAAACCTTCACCATGATCATCGGCAGCCGCATGGGCGCCAGCTTCATCATCCTGTTCATCGGCTTCATCTATGTGTTGCGCGGCCGAAACAGAGCCACCAGCCTCAGCATGGGGCTGCTGTCGTTCACAGTGACCGGCTCGCTCCAGGTCGGCTCGCTCATCATCGGCACCCTGCTGTTGAGGTCCGGTTGGCTGAGTCACTTTACTTTTGGACGAGGTGTGTCGGCCATCGCCATCATCGACCTAATCTTCGATCCGATCTCCCGATTTTTTCAGAGCATCCTGCCCACCTGGGCGCTGTTCCTCGTTGGTCTGGGCATCATCCTGCTGACCTTCAATCTGTTCGATAAATGCTTGCCGGAGATGACCATCAAGGAAAGTCAGGTCGGCCGCGTGTCGCGCCTGGTCTATAACCCGACGATCATGTTTCTGCTGGGTGCGGGCGTCACCCTGGTCTCCATGTCGGTCAGCGTCTCGTTGAGCATTCTGGTGCCCCTCAGCCATCGCGGGTTTGTTCGTCGCGAAAACGTGATCCCTTACATCATGGGCGCCAACATCACAACTTTCATCGACACCCTGTTTGCCGCGGTTCTGCTGAATAACCACGATGCCGTCTCCGTTGTTCTGGCCCAAATGCTGGGGGTCACTCTGGCCTCCCTGGTCATCATGCTGACGGCATTCAGAAATTATGAGCGCTCATCCTTGCGCTTCGTCGCTTGGGTGACCGAGAAAAATGCTAACATGGCCCTGTTTATGATCGCGATCTTCATTCTGCCACTTGTGTTGACCTTCATCTAGATTAGGTGGTTTGATCAGGGCAAAATTACTGAAACAAGTGAGAATCTATCCTGTGTCATCAGCAACGGATAAATCATTAACCCGGTTCCGGTTGCCCAACAGGATAATCGCCACAATATAAGGCATCAGGAGTTTTTGAAAATGCGCGTTTTGCTTACTACTGGGGGACAAGGACAATCCGAGATCGCTATTCGACAGCTCATGCTGCTGACCGAAACCGTTTCAATCGAGCCAACCGTATTGACGATTGTCAAACGCGCCGAAGATAAAGCTGAGGGAGAAAAGATTCTGGCTCATGCGGCTACGATGCTTGATCCCGCGTTCAGCTCCGTTGAGTACAAAATCCGGGTTGGCCAACCGTGGGAGGAGATCGTCAAAGAGAGCGAGGCGGGGCATTTTGAACTGATCGTAATGGGCCAGCGCCATTCACGCCCGTTGCTGGCACGCCTTCGCGGCCTGGTGACTCAAAAGGTCGTCGCCCACGCCGGATTGCCGGTTCTGATCGCCAAACGGGAGGCGCGACCGCTCAACCGAATCTTGATCTGCGATAGCGGCGTCCAGTCTCCCACCCTGCTGGATCTCTTTCGGTCCCACCTGCCGGCAATTCTGGCCGGAGCGACGGAGATCACGGTTTTGCACGTCATGTCGCAAATCAGCGCGGCCCCCGGGATCAACGGTGAGGACCTCTACCTGACGGCCGAACAGCTTATCGCCGGCGGCGCGCCCGAGGGTGTCTTCCTCGAGCACAACCTGGCCTATCTGGAGAGGACAGGGCTAAAGTTGCAAGCCAAGGTCCGTCACGGTCTGGTCCTGGACGAGATCGTGAAAGAAGCCCGATCGGATGACTATGATCTGGTCGCCATCGGCGTGCGACGGGATGAGAAGCTGCCTCGCTTCCTGCTCAATGACCTGGCTCGCGAGCTGGTGCTGGACGTAAACCGGGCGATCCTGGTCGTGCGCTAGGCCGTTCCCCGGCGCTCAGTGGTCGCGCCAGATCGCCAGCCCCGTCAGGAACCGGCAGACGGCCGCGAACAACAAGCCGACGACCAGTCCCCACCAGCCCGCCAGCGCCGGAGCGATGAGCGATCCAAAAAGCGCCCCCGCTTGCAGGGAGATATTGTACCAGGCCAAATAGGACGGGCGGCTGTCGTCGGGCGTCTTCTCCAGCACATAGTTGCCGACCGCGCCGCCGGCCAGCGCCCAACCCGCGCCGCCCGCTATCGAGGCGACCAGGTACAGTGTCGCGCCGTTGGCCAACGATAGAAGCCCCGGATAGAAGCTGATGATCAGGACGCCGAGAGCCATCGTCCGACGATGGCCAAATCGCCTCGTAACCCAGTCCAGCTGGGTCGAAGCCAGGAAAAGGGCGACATAGAACACACTATTGCCCAGGCCGATGATCTGATCGCTCAACCCCAAGGTGTTGACCAGAAAAAGCGGAAAGAGCGGCGCGCCCAAAAACAGCGTCAGATGCAGAGCAAACACCAGGATCAACACCTTGCGAAAATCCACGTCGCGCGGCGGGTTGAACCAGTGGCTGCTGAGCGGCCTCTCGCGCATCAGGAAGCGCAAACCCACCGTCATCCGCAACCCCTGCCATAGACCCATTGAGCCGGGCGTGGCCCAATCGCCGATGCTCTTTTGGCCGGTCGCCTTACGATGTTCATCGTGCGGTCGGATAAACCACAGGTGCAGGCTGCTCATGACCGCGCCGGCAAAACCGATGGCGAAGACGATCTGATAGCCCAGCGGAAACGGTATGACGTCGAGCAATCGGCCGCAGATGAGCACGACGATGACCGAGGTCAGGGCATAGGCGGCGTTGCGCACCCCCACAACCTGTGCTCGCCACTCCGGCGGCACGGTCGCCGCGAACAAACCGTTGAAACCGATGGCCAGCGCCGTCCCCGGGATGCTCATCAGCACCGTCAGCACGACCAGAGCCCACACCTGCCCCCCCGGGTTAAAGAGGAGCGGCAGGAAGATCCACACCAGATAGAACCAGCGATGCAGGATAGAAGAATAGAAGGTTGCCCGGCTGATGCGGTGATCCTGAAGAAAGCGACCGGCAGGCAGGGCAAAGATCAGGTTGACCAGGGCCGGGCTGGCATTAAGCAAGCCCAACTGGAAAGCGTCAGCCCCCAGCCGGGTGGCATAGACGGCGACGAAGGCGATGGCGCTGCCGTTCAGCACGCCGAACCAGGCGATATCGAATATCAGATGGTTGAAATTCTTGCGGTGTTCGGGTGGAACGGGGCGGGATTTCGAGGAAGCGAGGGAAAGGGTCATCGGTCACACGGGCGATGATCATTTTCAGGATCATCGATGGTCTTGGATATTCATCTATCTTATCACAAGAATGGCGGCAAGGAACGTAGCTTGTACGGGCGGGACAACCGGCGCGAGCGCCTTTGGCCGGGCAAGATACGTGGTTCGCCGGTTGTCTCGCCCCTCTGGGGCTGCCGATCACCGGTCAGAGGCAACGGCAGTCACTGATTCCCCCTCTTCCATCGCCACCAGTCGAAATGCCTTCGTCGAATCCTCCAGCGGCAATGTGTCGGCATCGGCCGCCAATGTCCGCCGGTCGGTGATCAGCGTGAGCGGCCCGGCAGGGGTTAGGCCCACGACGAGCGACTTCCGCACCACCAGCGCCTTGCCTTTGGCATTGGCCCGCGGCGCGGCCGCCACCCGATCAACCCGCAGCCGGCGAGCGAAGCCGTCGGCCAGGATCAGCGCGATTTCGTCCTCAGGCGCGACCGCCAGCGCGGTCGTCACCCGGTCGAAGGCGGCGTCGCGGCCGGGATTCAGGGCTTGCACGCCCGCCAAGGGGATGTTGGCCGACGACCAGCGAATGGCCCGACCGGCCTCGGTAACGATGACGATGTCCATGCTCCGGTCAATGCCCTGGGCCGCCACCGGCACACCAGGCGGCGGGTTGTCGAAGGTCAACGGAGCGGGGGACTCGATGGCGGCCCGCAGCGCGTCGAGTGGGTAGGCGCGCGCGTAGCCGGTCGAAGTCACCAGCAGCAATCGCTCCATCTCGCGCGCGGCCGTCCAGTTGACCAGCGTGGCGACCGTCTCGCGGTCGGCGAAGCGGTGGACGTCCCCGATGCCCAGCCCGGCCCCACGCAAGTCGGCCAGCTGCCGGGCGGTGGTCAGCAGAAAGCGGTAGCGAGAGGTGATGAGCAGCAGCTGGTCATCCGCCGGGAGGCGCAGGGCGGCGATGAAAGTGACGTCATCGGGGTGAGCGTCACCCGGCAAGCAGACGCGCAGGTCAACCCCAACGCGCGCGCCGGTGCCCGGCCGCCCCAACAGGACCAGCCCATTCCCTTGGTCGACCGCGCCCTCGCTCTCCTGCTCCCCCAGGATGATTCGCCGCTGCAGCAGCTCCAGATTGACCGGCGGGATGTTCAGTCTGCCGCCGGTGGTCTCCGGCAGGTCGGCAAAATCCGCCGGGGTGTGGGCGGGCAGATCGACTTCGCCCCGTTCCATATGCCGGCCAATGATGCCCAGCCCGGCGGTGACGCTGCTGAACGTGTCGATGCTGCGCACCCTGGCCTCGCTGAAGTGGCGGCCCAGCATCTCGTGAAAGACGGGGATGAGCGCCGAGCCGCCGGTGCGGATGACACTGTCGATCTGATCCGGCCGCAGGCCCGACCGGCTGACCGTCTCCAGTAGATGATGTTCGATGGCCCGCGTCTCACCGCGGATGATCCCCTCGAATTCGCCGCGGGTGACGAATTCATGGACCTCAAAGCCGGGGCCATTGAGCGTGATGGCCGCCCCGCGTTTGTCGGAGAGCGCGCGCTTGGCCTCCTCGACAATATCGAACATTTTCAGGCCGTAGTTGCTGCCGGCCAGAGCGATGAGGGCCTCGATCTGGCTCCGGCGCTGGGCGGTCTGGGCGATCTCGCGCAAGATGGGCTTGTTCTCGGCCGACTGGAGTTCCATGATCGTCTGCCAATCCGAAAAGGCATCGTAGATCCATTGTGGCACGGTCAACGCCTTGTGGCGTGGGCCATAGAGGCTGCCTTCGCCAAAGTGACGCGGCAACTTGGCCCGCACGAGCTTGCGGTCGAAGACGTCCCCGGCCACGGGGATGCCGCCGGTGGCCAGCACGCGCGGCCGCCCCTCGCCCAGCCGCATGACGGTGATGTCCAGCGTGCCGCCGCCGAAGTCGAAGATCAGGGTGTTTTCCGGCCGTGTCAATCCCTGGGCATAGCTCCAGGCGGCCGCCACCGGCTCGTATTGCAGATAGACCGTCCGGTAGCCGGCGCGAAAGGCGGCGTGGAGCAGCCGCGCCTCGGCCAGGTGATCGCCTTCCTCGTCGGCGGCGAAGTGGACGGGGCGGCCCATAACCACCTGGTCGATCTCACGCCCCAGCAGCTTCTCCGCGCGGGCTTTGGTCACCGTCAGATAAAGGGCGATGAGGCTGTCCAGCGAATAGTACGTCCGGCCGATGACCGTGCCGGGGTAGTTGACATCGCGCAAGGCCGTTTTGATGGACAGGAACAGCCGCCCGGGCGAGAGAACATCGGCCCAGGAATAGACGTCCGTGACGTAGAAGACGCGATCGGCGATGACCTCGATCTCGCCCACCCGAACGCGCTGCATCCTGACCGGACGATTGAGGTTGTGCTGGAAGTAGAGGTCGATGGCTGCCCGGCCGATGGTGACGGCTTGCTCGTTGGTGATGTAGAGCGCGGTGCGGGCGACGCGCGGGTTGGGGGCCGAGGGGTCGATCGGCAGGATATCGACAGCGCGATCATCCGCGCCACGATCGTGGACGCCACGGTCGTGGACAACCGCCATGCCGCTGTTTGTAGTGCCGAAGTCCATGCCGATGATCATAAGGATGAATCCACAGGTGTTACAGAGTCCAAAAAATCCGGACAAGTATTATCCGCGGATCGGGCGAAATGGACAGGTCAATTGATAAACCCTGGATATCACGTCCCCTTCACTTGCCAGTGTGGCCGTCTTGTTGTATCATGTCAACAATTCATCCCGGTTCGGGGGCGAATATCGCCCACTGCGGGCGCAGGGAGGTCCCATCAACCATCCGTGGGACAACAAATAGATATCAAGGGAAATCGCGACGGCTTGATCATCCGGGTGACGGACCATCCGGACTTTGCCGTTTATGAAAGCCTGCGCCACGAACTGGAGAAAAAGCGTGACTTTTTGCAGGGCAGCCGCATCGCGCTGGAGATCGGCCGCCGCACGATGAACAACGAACAATTGGC
>CAZZJN010000058.1:0-17927 GCA_964654505.1 uncultured Ardenticatenaceae bacterium
GACTGCTGCTCGTGGGCGACGAGAGCGGTCTCGACCGCTACGCCGAGATCGCCTCGCAGCGCATCTGGAAGGCGCAGCACTTCTCGTGGTGGATGACCAGCATGCTGCATCTGGCCCCCGAGGCGAGCGACTTCGACCGCATGCGCCAGCTCGGCGAGCTGCGCTCGGTGGTCGAGAGCGAGAACGGCCGGGCCTACCTCGCCGAGGCGTATACGGGCTGGCCCTTCCGCACCGAGCTGTAGAGGGCGCCGAGCCGTCGCGGGCGCCTGGCCGCGACGCACCATTGGTGGAAGTCTGGTAAGGTGGGGGACTACAAGCTTTCCAGCTCGTCGATCATGCCGCGCAGGACATCATAGCCGCCTTGCCAGAACGCGGGGGAGGCGATGTCGAATCCCGCCTCGCGCAGCACCTTGGCCGGCTCCTCCGATCCCCCATAGGACAGAAGCTTCATATATCCGGGGACGAAAGAGGCCCCTTCGGCGCGATACTGCCGGTAGAGCGACAGAACCAGCAGTTGGCCGAAGCTGTAGGCGTAGGTGTAGAAGGGGGTATGGTAGATGTGGGGGATGACGATCCATTCGAGCTGAAAATCGTCGCTGACGTCGACCGCGTCGCCGAACTGGGAGCGCAGGTTGGCAAGATAGGCGGCGCACAGGTCGTCAAACGTCCCGCCGCTCATGATGCGTTGGTGGGCCTCGCGCTCGAACAGGGTGAAGTGCGACTGCCGCTGGACGGTGGCGTAAGCGTCATCCAGCGCGTAGGCCAGCAGATCCCGCCGCACGGCCGGGTCTGACTCTTCGGCCAGCAGGCGGTCGGTGAGCAGCATCTCGGCGAAGACGGACGCGGTCTCGGCCAGAGGCAGGGGGGCGTGGAAGGTGAGGTGGGAATGGCCGCCGGCGGCGATGCCGTGGATGGCGTGGCCCAGTTCGTGGGCCAGCGTGGCCACGTCGCGCGCCTTGCCGGTGTAGTTCACATGCACCCAGGGGGTCATGCCGGGGGTGACGCTGTAGCAGAACGCGCCGCCGCGTTTGCCCGGCCGGATTTCCGCGTCGATATGGTTGTCATCGAAGATGCGCTGGGCCATATCGGCCACGGCCGGCGAAAACCGCTGGAAGCTGTCCATGATGAGGTCGACGGCCGGGCCATATTCGAACGGTTTGTCGGCCGCGGCCAGCGGCGCGTAGATGTCATACCGTCGCAACTTGTCGACGTCCAACCATTTGGCCTTCAGCCGAAAATAGCGCTGGAAGAGGTCGTTGTTGTCGGCGCAGACGCCCAGCAACACCTCAACGACGTCATCGGGTATGTCATTGTACAAATTCCGGGCCGAGATCGGCGTCGGGTATTTGCGCAGGGTGATCGACTCGGAATACCAGTCCCGCACGCGATGGTTATAGATTTGGGCCAGGACGTCGCTGTTCTCCCCATAGACGCGGAACAACTCCTGATAGGCGGCGGCGCGGATGTCGGGCGAGGCGTGGCGGTACAGCGCCGCCACCTGGTCGCGAGTCAGCGTCCGGGTCTCGCCGTCCACGGTCACGTTGAACGCGAACGAGTTGGTGATCATGTCATAGAGGTTGGTCATGGCGTCGATGCCGTTGACGTCCTTCAGGTTGATGATCTGCTCCTCGCTTTCGCTTAGCGTGTAGGGTTTGAACTTGAGCAGGTTGTTGATGTAGTAGCGGTAGTCACCGTCCTGGGGGATGAGCCGCTCGGCCGCTTCGTCGGAAAGCCCCTTCAGCCACAGGGAGAAGAACAACACGCGATTGTGGATCTCCGTCAGCGCCTGATAGACGCGGTCGCGCAGATTCAGCCCGGCCTGATTCTTTGTGTCGGCATAGAAGTTCAGCGAGGCGTAGGCGCCGATCAGTTGGCCGCGACGCAGGATCGCCTCGTAATCGCCAAGGAGTTGCAGGAACTCAGCCTGCGGCAGTGACTCCGACAGTTTTCCCCGCTCCTTCTCGAAGGCGGTGACGAGTTCTTCCAGTTCGTTCAATGCTGTTTCGAGCGAGCGTTCGACGGGTTCCGGGAGCAGATCTTCCAGGGACCACTTTGTCGGAGTTAGGGCGTGGGACATAATCGGACCTCCAAAGTATTTTCAATCGGATAGGCATTGATTTTAGCATGAATTGAAGAGGGCGGGTGCCTTAGGGTGAGCCGTTGCGATCAATGACGAACCGCGATAAACAGGTTATAGGTCACCCCTCCCTCCGGAATAAATTGAAATGATTGATTTAATTGAATAACTCGTCGAGCCTGAGGGATTAAATCAATTAGATCAATATAATCAATATATTATTATGAGGGGGGCATGTAGCGCACGCTGTCAGCTTGCCGGCCGAACAGCCCATTCCCGCGCGGCCGAGGAGAGCGAGGCGCTGGACGACTACACGACTCGCCGGGCCATTGCCGGGCGATGCGGTATTCCCGAAAAAGAAAAAGCCGCAGCGGACGCTACGGCTTTCTTTATGGTCGCGGGGACAGGATTCGAACCTGTGACCTCCGGGTTATGAGCCCGACGAGCTGCCTCTGCTCTACCCCGCATCAACAGTAGGGAATTATAGGCGATAACCGTGGAAAGTCAAGCCGATTGACTCGTCTCGTGTCTCTTCCTATAATTCGTATCGTACAACCTCATATTTGTCTTGCGGGTGCGCGGCGATGTCGCGCTGAGATGCCCCCACCATGGGGCGAACCGCCTAACCTGATCCAGGTCATACTGGCGTAGGGAAATGACGCTCCATCGTTTCCACCGCCCCTGTATCAGGGGCGTTTTTGTTTTCGGAGGAACAGTGTGATGAGAAAGATAGTGGCTATGGGGATGATCTTGCTGGCGCTGGTCTCGGCGGCTTGCTCGGCCGGGGGTTCGGCTACGGATGAGCCACCGATCATCCGGTTGATGACCCACGACAGTTTCGATATGAGCGCCGAACTGCTGGCCGACTTCGAAGCGGAGACGGGGATTCGGGTGGAGGTGTTCAAGGCGGGCGACGGCGGCGAGATCCTGAACAAGGCTATCTTGTCGAAGGATGCGCCGTTGGCCGATGTTTTGTTTGGCGTCGATAACACGTTTCTCAGCCGGGCGTTGGATAACGACCTGTTTCTGACCTATGATTCGCCCCTGCTGGCCGATATCACTGATTCGCTCAGGCTCGATCCCCAGAATCGGGCGCTGCCCGTTGACTTTGGCGATGTCTGCCTAAATTATGACGAGGCCTGGTTTGCCGGTCGAGGGTTGATGCCGCCGGATGATCTGGTCGATTTGGCCGACCCGGCCTATGCCGGTCTGACGGTGGTGGAGAACCCCGCAACCTCGACGCCCGGACTGGGTTTCCTGCTGACGACGATCGACGCCTTTGGCGAGGACGGCTATCTGGATTATTGGGCGCGACTGGTGGACAATGATGTGCTGGTCGTCGACGGTTGGGAGACCGCTTACTACAGCCATTTCACGGCCGCTTCGGAAGGCGACCGGCCGATTGTCGTCAGCTATGCCGGCAGCCCTGCGGCCGAGGTGTACTACGCCGAGACGCCGCCGGATGAAGCGCCCACGGCCGCGGTCCTGACTGACGGGACGTGCTTCCGCCAGATTGAATTCGTCGGCATCCTGCGCGGCACGCAAAAAGAGAAAGAGGCGCAGCAGCTGGTCGATTTTCTGCTGGATCGTCGCTTCCAGGAGGACATCCCCTTGAAGATGTTCGTCTATCCGGCCAATGAGACGGCCGTCCTGCCGGATGTATTCCAGCAGTACAGCCAAACCCCGGCTGCGCCGGTTCAGCTTGATCCGGCGCGTATCACTGCCAATCGCGAGGCGTGGATTCAGGCCTGGACGGAGGTCGTGCTGCGGTGATGCGCCCCGCGCCTGCCGGCAGGCAAGATTTCCCGGCACTTCGTCGCCTCGTGGTGGGCGCGCTCTTTTTGCTGCCGGCAATCTTCTTCGCCATCTTTTACGTCTATCCCCTCGGGGCCATCTTCCGGCTGGGTCTGTTTGCCGATGGGCGGCTGGATACGTCGGCTCTGACCCGACTTTTCACCTCCAGCTATCTGCTGCGTGTGTTGTGGTTCACGACCTGGCAGGCGGCCGTCTCCACGATACTGACCCTGCTACTCGCTTTTCCCGGCGCTTACGTGCTGGCCCGGTTCGACTTTCGCGGCAAGACCCTGGTGCGGGCCTTGGCGACCCTGCCGTTTGTGTTGCCGACGGTCGTCGTGGCCTCCGCGTTCATCGCCCTCATCGGCCCCGCGGGGATCATCAACAACTGGTTGCGCGATCTGCTGGCGCTGGATGCCGCGCCCATCCGGTTGAACCAGACGGTTTGGATCATCCTGATGGCCCACGTTTTCTTTAACTACAGCGTCGCCCTCCGCCTCCTTAGCGCCTACTGGCAGGGTCTGCCGCCGTCGCTGTCGCAGGCGGCACGGATGTTGGGCGCGTCGCCACTGCGCGCCTTCTTTGAGGTTACGCTGCCTATGCTTCGCCCGGCTATCACGGCAGCCACGGTGCTGGTGTTCATCTATTGTTTCACCAGTTTCGGCGTGGTCGTCATCCTCGGCGGCCCGCGCTTCGCCACGCTGGAGGTGGAAATCTACCGCCAGGCGCTCAATCAGTTCAACCTGCCCGTCGCCGCCGCCTTGTCGCTGTGGCAGATCGTGTTCACCTTCATCCTGATGTGGGTCTATACCCGTACCCAGGCCAATCTGGCCCGACCGACCCGTGCCGGCGCGCGCCCAGCCATGGGGATGCCCGTGCGAACGACGCGGCAAAAGGCCCTCGCCTATGGCAATGTGGCGGCCATCCTTCTGTTCATCGGCTCGCCGCTGGCCGCCCTTGTCCTTCGTTCATTGCGCGGAAGGGACGGACTGACCCTGGCCTATTACCGCGCCCTCTTCACCGACCGGGCTGATTCCCTCTTTTTTGTGCCGCCGGGGCAGGCGATGCTCAACTCGGTTGCCATCGCCCTGGCGGCCATGCTGGTATCCGTCATCCTGGGGCTTATCGCCGCGCAGGTTTTGACCCAATGGGAGACCGGGGGGCGACAAGTTCTGCTGACCCGCGCTCTGGATGCGCTGTTGATGTTGCCTCTGGCGACTTCGGCCGTGACCCTCGGTCTGGGTTACATCATCGCCCTGGCACGTCCGCCTCTCAACCTCCGATCGTCGATCCTCCTGTTACCGCTGGCCCATGCCGTTGTCGCCGTTCCTTTCGTCTTGCGCAGCGTGCTGCCCGGGTTTCGCGGCATCTTGCCATCCTTGCGCGAGGCGGCCGCCATGCTGGGCGCGGACAACTGGAATGTCTGGCGGGAGGTCGACTGGCCGCTCATCCGGCGGCCGCTTCTCGTGGGGGCGTTATTTGCCTTCACCATCAGCATGGGCGAGTTCGGTGCGACCGTCTTTCTGGCCCGTCCGGAAACGCCGACGATGCCCGTCGCCATCTACCGGTTCCTGGGACAACCCGGCGCGCTCAACTACGGCCAGGCCTTGGCGATGAGCGTCCTGCTGATGGCGGTTTGCACCGTTGCCTTCGTGGTGATCGAACATTTCCGCCTTGGCGGGGAAGGGGAGTTCTAGGCCTATGGCGCTGCTGGAAGTGTTCGATGTCCGCAAATCATTTGCTCCCGGGGTCGCCGCTGTTGATGACGTCAGTTTCGCTATCAACGATGGAGAAATCCTGTGCCTGCTCGGTCCCTCCGGCTGCGGCAAGACGACTTTATTGCGCCTGATCGCCGGACTGGAGACGGCCGACGCCGGCGCAATCCATTTCGACGGTCGCGACATGGCCGGTATCGCCCCTCATCTACGCGACTTCGGCATGATGTTCCAAGACTTCGCTCTCTTTCCCCACAAGAACGTGCGCGACAACATCGCCTTCGGGCTGCGCATGCATCACCGCCCGCCGGCTGAGATAGCCTCGCGCACGGCCGAGATGCTTGATCTGGTCGATTTGGAGCAGTTTGCGGAGCGGAATGTCGCCTCGCTTTCGGGCGGCGAGCAGCAGCGCGTGGCGCTGGCTCGCGCTCTGGCTCCGAGCCCCCGGTTGCTCATGCTGGATGAGCCGCTGGGCGCGCTGGACAGGGCATTTCGGGAACGGCTGATGATCGACGTGCGCACCATCCTGAAGCGCATCGGTATGACGGCCGTCTATGTCACCCATGACCAGACGGAGGCTTTCGCCGTCGGCGACCGGCTGGCGGTGATGAACGCCGGACGCATCGAACAAATCGGCACGCCGCAAGCGATCTACCGGCATCCGGAGACACCCTTTGTCGCGGGCTTTCTGGGCTACCAAAACCTGATTCCCGGCCGGGTGAACGAGGCTGGTGAGGTCGAGACGACCGTCGGCCGTTTCCTTCCCGCCGGGGCATCGCCTCCCGCCGGTTCGGCCGTCACCCTGCTCATCAGACCCACAATCGAGCGAACCGAAGATGTGGCAGCCGGTCGGGCAGAACTCAACCGGATCGACGGCGTGGTCGATGGGCTGACGTTTCGCGGCCGTTTCTCTCAACTGTGGCTCAAGGTCGGCAATCGCCGGCTTCTGTTCGAGGTCGATGACGACTTTCCCTTCAGTCGAGGTGACGCCATCCGAATCGCTGTGGCCCCTGACCGGCTGCATATATATGAGTCCTTGCCGCGTGGTTCTTCCAATTCTCGTAACTGACCGTTCGAACAGATATACTTATCGCCGACAGTCTAACGCTCGCACGGTTGATCCTGGTTGTTGGGACTGACCACGGAACTGAAATTATGCTTGGTAATCTGGACATTCCTACCATTGTTGCGCGGGTCATCGTGCTGCTCATCGCCTTCACGGTTCACGAGCTGGCGCATGCCCTGACGGCCGATTATTTGGGCGATCCCACCCCCCGCAACATGGGCCGCATCACCCTCAACCCGCTCAAGCATCTCGATCCGTTCGGCACCTTGTTGTTGATCATCGCCGGGTTCGGTTGGGCCAAGCCCGTCATGGTCAATCCGATGAACATGCGCGGCAATCCGCACACATCGATGGCGATCGTGGCTATTGCCGGGCCGCTTTCCAACATCGCTATGGCGGTGGTGGCCGCGCTTGCCTTCCGGCTGGGTTTGGTCCACTTCTCACCTTCCGTGGTTCCGGCCGGCAATCTGTCGATGCTGTCGTTTATCCTGTCCAATTTTATCTGGATCAACCTTATACTGGCTTTCTTCAACCTGATCCCGATTCCGCCGCTGGATGGGTCCAAAATCCTGTACGCCATCTTGCCGAGTGAATTTGTCTATCGACTGCGATCGTTTGAACAATTCGGCTTCATTATCCTGATGGCAGTCGTATTTATTTTCCCGTCCGTTCTCAACACCCTGGTCGGCGTACCGGCCTGGGCGACGCTGCAATTCTTGCTTGGTTGATGTGGGCCTCCCCTACCGGATTCGACAATTGCGCGATAATCTGACCGCCGGTCCCCTGACGGACGGCGCGCGCGATGAGATCGCGAATCATTTAACCGCGGCCGAGCGCGATCTGTTCTACCGTTTCACCTGTGCCGACCAATGGCATAGCTATCGCGTCTTTCGAACCCTGCATGAGACGGGCTATAATCATCCGGATCTATTGACGGCGGCCTTGCTGCATGACATCGGCAAGATACGTTGTCCGCTCTCGGCCTGGGATCGCACGCTGATCGTCGTGGGTGGCGGGCTGTTTCCGGAGCGGGCGGAAGCGTGGGGTCGAGGTTCGCTGGAGAGTTGGCGGCGGCCGTTTGTCGCCCGCGCTCAACATCCGGCGTGGGGCGCGGAGATGGCCGCGGAGGCGGGCGTCCGTCCGGCCGTGGTCGAGATAATCCGCCGGCATCAGGACGAGATCGACGGGGATGAATCCGAGGAAGATCGTTTGCTAATCGCTCTGCAATGGGCAGACGACCGGAACTAGAGGAGACGGTTTATGAAGGCACAGACAGTCACGATTGTGGGGATGAACCGGACGGGGGTGTCCATCGCCAAGGCCGTCAAGGCTTCCTCAGCCGAACTGAGCGTCATCGGCCACGATCGCCACCGCGATCTGACGGAGCGAGCGAAGGATGAACTTGGGGCAATCGACAAGGCGGAGTGGAACCTGGTGAGCGCCGCCGCCGCGGCCGACATTCTGGTTCTGTCCGTCCCCTTGAGCGAATTACATACCAGCCTGCAGGCGATCGGCGGCGAATTGAAGCCCCATACGTTGGTGCTCGATCTGTCCGTGCTCAAGAGCCTCAGCCAGAAATGGGTCGACCAGTATCTGTCCAAGGGGCATTATGTCGGGGTCATGCCGGTATTGTCGGCCCCCTATTTGAATGATGGTCGAGATGGGCCGGAAGCGGGGACGGCCGACTTGTTCAGGAATAGCATCTTTTGCCTGATGCCCTCGCCGGACGCGGATCCGCAAGCCGTGGAGACGGCCGTCAATTTCGGCCGCCTGTTGGGGGCCACACCCTACTTTCTCGACCCTATGGAGTATGACAGCCTGGTGCAGGGGAGCGAGACCTTGCCGGGATTGACGGCGGCGGCCATCTTCGGTGCGCTGCAAAAGTCGACCGGCTGGCGCGATGTGCTGCGATTTGCCAACTCATCATTTTCCCTGGCTACCCAGCCGTTGCAATTGGGTACCGACATCACCAGCCTCGCGCTTCATGACAAGGCGGCCACGCTGCGCTGGCTCGACGCGCTCCTCGAAGAATTGGCCGGCTTGCGCCGTCTGATAGAGGAAGGCGATCGCGAGATGATCGACCTGACGCTGGGCCAGTTGCTCATCCAGCGCGAGCGATGGATCAAGGAGCGCGCCCGGAACGAATGGGTTGAAGGTGTCGAGCAAAAGATGGACCGACCTTCGGTGTCCGACCAGCTTCTCGGCGGCTGGCTCTCAGACAAGATGGGCAGAGGCAAGCAAGGCGAATAACCATTATTTGAGCCAATGTCGATTTTCCCGCCGCCTTACCTGGAAGAATGAGAGAGGCGATTTTGGGAAAATACCGGTGAGGCCTTGCCAGGAGTTGTTCATTGCGCGTACTGATGATCGCACCCACTTCCTTCTTCAGCGACTATGGCGGACATATCCGTATCCTGGAGGAGGCGCGGACGCTGGGCGAAAAAGGAGTCGAGGTCGCCATCGTTACCTATTATAAGGGAAACGATGTGCCCGGCATCGACATCCGCCGAACCGCCAGTCTGCCTTGGCGTACCGATTATGAGGTGGGGTCGTCGCGCCACAAGATCGCCTTCGATGCCTATCTGGCCGTGAAATCCATGAAAGAAGTCCGGCGCTTTCGGCCGGATATCATCCACGGCCACATGCACGAAGGGGCTTTGATTGGCGGGGTGCTGGCGAAGTTGTATGGTTTACCCTTGGTATTTGATTATCAGGGTAGCCTGACGGCCGAGATGGTGGACCATCATTTCCTCAATCCGGACGGATTCATCTATCCCTGGGCTTTGCGCATGGAGACGATCATCACCCAACGGCTGCCCGACGCCATTTTGACCAGCTCGAGCAAGGCGGCCGACCTGCTGCGCGAGGAATTCGACGTCCCCGAAGGGATGATCCACACCTTACCCGATTGTGCTGACCCGGTGCAGTTCGATCCGGCGCGTTTTTCCTATTCACAAGACGCCCATCCTCTCCGGAAGCGGTTTAATATCTCGCCAAAAACCGTCATTGTTGGCTATCTGGGACTGCTGACCGACTATCAGGGGATTCCTCACCTGATAGAGGCGGCCGTCGAATGCCGGCGGCGGGATATCGATGTCCATTTTCTCGTCATGGGCTATCCCAATGTCGATCATTATCGGACGCTCGCCCGGAAGCGAGGCGTGGATGATCTGGTTACCTTCACCGGCCGCGTCCCATTTGACAACGCGCCTTACTTCCTCAGCGCTTGTGATATCGCCGTAGCGCCCAAGATGTCGACCAGCGAGGGTAGCGGCAAACTCCTCAACTATATGGCCATGGAGCTGCCCGTCGTCGCCTATGATACGCCTGTCAATCGTGAATATTTGGGCGATCTGGGTGTTTTTGCGGCCGCCGGGGATGTAGCTGCATTCACAGAGGCGACCATCTCGTTGCTCCATGACCCTGAGCGAGGGAAGGAGATCGGCCGCAAGCTGCGCAGTCGAGCCATCGAGAAGTTCAGCTGGTCTGTGGCGGCCGGAGAAATAGCGAGAATCTACAAAAAACTTGACGAGAGGCGCAAGAGATAATATACTACAAGTTCGCGGAAAACTGTCTTTTAATCGATTTGTTTAAGTTGATTGCAAGCGAAAGAATAATCGAACAGGTGCAAGCAAAAGCTGCACCTTTTTTGTGTAACGAGGCTGTCAAGTTATTTCCAATTGGTGAAGCGATCCTTCGCCGGCCAGGGAGCAGGTGACACAGTATGTCCAGCATGTATACCAAAAGCTATGCACGAACAACCCATCCGATGGAGCTGCCGACTCTGATCGACGTTCAGTTGCGCTCGTTCGAGCAATTTACGAATGAAGGGTTGGCGGAGCTTTTTGATGAGATTTCTCCCATCGAAAGTTTTAACGGCGACCTGAAGCTTTATTTTCCCAGCAAACGCAAGGAAGTTGAAGGGTTTGACCTGAAATATTGGTTCGATGAGCCGAAGTATAATGTCGAGGAGTGTGTCGAGCGTGACATGAGCTACGCCGCGCCGCTCTACGTTCGGGTTATGCTTCATAGCACCGAGCAGGACCAACCCATCGTGCAGGATATTTTCATGGGCGATTTCCCGCTCATGACCCCTGCCGGTACATTCATCATCAACGGCACGGAGCGCGTCGTGGTCAGCCAGTTGATCCGCTCGCCCGGCGCTTACTTTGAGGTTGAGGAAGAGCGCACGACCGGGCGGCCGCTGGCCATGGGCAAGCTCATCCCCGACCGCGGCGCGTGGATGGAGTTCGAGACGCGCAAGACCGACTATCTCACGGTGAAGTTCAACCGCAAGCGAACGGTCCCGGTGACGCTCTTCCTGCGGGCCATGGCCGCCATTCCCGACGGCCTGGGCAATCCCCTGATCAAGGAAGGGACTGACGAGGAACTGCTCTCGCTGTTCGCCGATGTCGATACCAACGGCGAGCACCTCTATATTCAGGGCAGCATCGAGCAGGAGCCTCATTGGGACGAGGGCAAGTCCATTCCGGAGCAGGCGCTGATCGAGTTTTACCGGCGCATGCGCCCCGGCGATCCGCCGACTCTGGATAACGCCTCCCAATTTTTACAGGAGCAATTATACGACAGCCGTCGCTATGACCTGGCGGCCGTCGGGCGCTACAAACTCAACAAGCGGCTCAACTTGCAGTCGATTGTGCCGCTGACTCATCGCACGATCACCCAGCATGATATCGTCAACTTCGTTCGCCACATGATCCTGATCAACAATGGTCAGGAAGGGCCGGACGATATCGACCATCTGGGCAACCGGCGGGTGAAGACAGTCGGCGAGTTGATTCAGGCCAAGCTGCGTGTCGGCTTGCGTCGGATGGAGCGGGTGGTTCGCGAACGCATGTCGATTCGTGAAAGCGATAATGTCACGCCCATCGCCCTGATCAACATCCGGCCGGTTGTTGCCGCCATTCGCGAGTTCTTTGGCAGTTCGCAGCTCAGCCAGTTCATGGAGCAAGCCAATCCGTTGGCCGAGCTGACTCACAAACGAACCCTGTCGGCCCTTGGCCCCGGCGGTTTGCGTCGTGAGCGCGCCGGCTTTGAGGTGCGCGACGTCCATCATAGCCACTACGGCCGCATCTGCCCCATCGAGACGCCGGAAGGGCCGAACATCGGCCTCATCGGCCGCCTGGCGACCTACGGCCGTGTCAATAAATACGGGTTCATCGAGACTCCTTATCGCCGGGTTCTGAACAAGCTGGCGGTTGGCGATGACCTGGTCAATCATGACGCCTTTGTCAACGTCACTGACCCGACCACGGGCGAGATTATTGTCTCCAAGGGCGAGACGATCACAGCCGACCAGGTCAAGGCCATGCGTGACGCCGGTATCGAAGAAGTGCAGGTGACGCCCTTCCTGACCGACGAGGTTATCTACATGTCGGCCGACGAGGAGGACCGCTATACCATCGCTCAGGCCAACGCCAAGATCGACGAGCGCGGCCAATTCGCCTCGGCGCGAGTCTCATCCCGGCGAAATCAGCAATTCCGCTTCACGTCTGTGCAACGTGTTGACTTCATGGACGTGGCTCCGCGGCAGATCGTCGGTGTGTCGGCGGCGTTGATTCCCTTCCTGGAGCATGATGACGCCAACCGCGCGCTGATGGGATCGAACATGCAGCGCCAGGCTGTGCCGTTGCTGCAACCCGACGTCCCGATCGTCAGCACGGGAATGGAAGAGCAGGCCGCGCTGAACTCCGGCCAGGTTGTTCTGGCCGACCAGCCGGGCGAGGTCGTCAGTGTCTCCGGCGATCAGATCGTGGTAGCCGGCGAGAACGGACTTCGCGTCTACAACTTGCGTAAATATAATCGTTCCAATCAAAGCACGTGCATCGATCAGCATCCCATCGTCTATCGCGGTCAGCGGGTGCAGATCGGGGATGTACTGGCCGACAGCTCCTCAACCCACCACGGTGAGCTGGCTTTGGGCCAGGATGTCGTCGTGGCCTTCCTCTCCTGGGAAGGCGGCAACTTCGAAGACGCCATTCTGGTCAGCGAGTCGATGGTTCGTCAGGATCGCTTCACCTCGATTCACATCGAGAAGCATGAAGTCGAAGCCCGTGATACCAAGCTGGGACCGGAAGAGATCACCTTTGACATTCCCAACGTCAGCGAAGAAGCCCTGAAGGACCTCGATGAGCGCGGCATCATCCGCGTCGGTGCGGATGTCAATGAGAATGACATCCTGGTCGGCAAGATCACGCCCAAGGGTGAGAAAGAACTCAGCCCTGAGGAAAAGCTTCTGCGGGCGATCTTTGGCGACAAGGCCCGCGAAGTGAAAGACTCCAGCCTGCGTCTTCCCAACGGCGCGCGCGGCAAGGTCGTCGATGTGCAGGTCTTTGATCGGCAGCACGACCGCGACCTCCCGGCCGGGGTGGAGACGATGGTTCGCGTCAGCGTCGCCCAACGGCGCAAGATCTCCGAGGGCGACAAGATGGCCGGCCGTCACGGCAACAAGGGTGTCATCTCCAAGATCGTACCTGTCGAGGACATGCCTTACCTTGATAATGGCCGTCAGATCGATATCATCCTCAGCCCGCTGGGTGTTCCCGGCCGTATGAATATCGGCCAGGTTCTGGAGGCGCATCTGGGTTGGGCCGCCAGCCGTATCGGCTTCCGGGCCATCACCCCGGTGTTCGACGGCGCGACCGAGCATGAGATCTCGGCCGAGCTGGGCCGCGCCTGGCTCATCGACCATGCCTGGGATGTGGCCAGCGAATGGGCCTGGGATTGGCTGGCGGAGATCGGATACGATACGACGCAGATCGAGAATGATGATCACGCCCGCCGCATGTTCGTCGTCGCCTGGTTGAGCGACCTCGGCTATGACGCCGCCCAACTGGAGATCGACGAGAACTATGCCCGTCGAGCGACTGTCCGGGAGTGGCTGCGCGGCCGCGATTGGAATCCGGATGAGATATTCCCGGAGCATGCCGAAGGCATCGTGAAGGCGCATTGGCTGGAAATCGAGGGCAAGGCGGTCGAGGTGACCGTCCGCGAGTGGTACACCATGATCCTCGAGAAATACAGCGACATGCTGCCCGAGGAAGTCAAGCTCGATCCGGAGACAGCCGAGGTTGATGAGATGATCGCTCGAGCCAATGTCATCACAACCTACACCCATATTCCGCTGCCGACGTTGGGCAAGGAGCGCCTGTTTGACGGCAAGACCGGTCGGCCGTTTGATCAGCCGGTGACGGTTGGCGTCCTCCATATGCTGAAGCTGGCCCACCTGGTTGAGGACAAGGCCCACGCTCGCTCCACCGGCCCATACTCTTTGGTGACGCAGCAGCCGTTAGGTGGCAAGGCCCAATTCGGTGGCCAGCGTTTTGGCGAGATGGAAGTGTGGGCGCTGGAAGCCTACGGCGCGGCTCACACCCTGCAAGAGATGCTGACCGTCAAGTCGGACGATACGCAGGGCCGGGTCAAGACCTATGAGTCCATCGTCAAGAACGAGCCGATCGATGAGCCGGGCGTGCCCGCCTCCTTCCGGGTGCTCGTGAAGGAACTGCAAAGCCTGGGGCTGGCCGTGGAAGCCGTGACCGAAGGCGGAGAAGTGGTTCGATTCGGCAAGGAAGACGACAAACGAACCAGCCGCAAATGGGCCGGCGATGACTTTATGGCCTTGGCCCGTTCGAACCGTTAAATGATCCATTTGAGCCGGTTGTTCGCGAACAACCGGCTCTTTGACGGATGTTGCATCGAAAGCGGCGAAACCTTGAAAAAGCCTTGACTTATCGATCGTTTCTGCTAAGATTGTAGATCGTATGTCAAACCGCAAAAGGTAGCGGCGTACAGCGCTGTTACTAACTGAATAGACTGAAAACGATGGAGGCCATCGATAGAAAAATACTACGATGGCCTCTATATTGTCGATTGTCGGGGAATGGTTGGGTATCTCTGTCCTCTCCCTTCATTCAGACGATTCTTATTGATTCACAACCGAATAGAGAACTCCTCACTACTGCGGGTGACAAGGAACGAACATTCGTCCCCTTCCGATGCAGCGGTTTGTGGTGTTTTCTGTCTCAGCGTGGTATTCGGCGCAGAGAGTTTCAGAAAGGAGAAACGTTAGCTTTGCCAACAATTAATCAACTAGTCCGCAAGGGACGGAGCGTTAAGCCAAAGAAGAGCAAATCTCCGGCACTGCAATACACTTTGAATTCCTTCAAGCAGCGGCGTACACGCCAGCCAATGGGCGCGCCCCAGAAGCGCGGGGTCTGCACGCAGGTGAAGACCATGACCCCCAAGAAGCCGAATTCGGCGCTGCGCAAGGTGGCTCGTGTTCGCCTGTCCAATGGCATTGAGGTGACCGCCTATATTCCCGGCGAGGGCCATACGCTGCAGGACCACTCGGTTGTGCTGGTTCGCGGCGGCCGCGTGAAGGACCTGCCCGGTGTGCGCTATCACATCGTGCGCGGCACGCTGGATGCCGGCGGTGTTGTCAACCGCAAGAAAGGCCGTTCCAAGTATGGAACCAAGGTGGCAAAGAAGAAGTAATCGGTCGTGTTGACCGTTTTGGCGGCCGACGTCGGTCGCCGGGGAAAGTAAAGTCATGTCCAGACGAATTCGTCCTGAAAAACGTGAAATACAGCCCGACCTGCGCTATGACAGTCTGCATGTGTCGATGTTCGTAAATCGGCTCATGTATGACGGCAAGAAGAGCGTGGCCCAGGGCTTGATCTATGACAGCTTCGATATGATCGAAGAGCGCGTCGGCCGTCCCGGGCTGGATGTGTTCGAGCAAGCCTTGCAGAACGTCATGCCCCAGATCGAAGTACGGCCGCGCCGCGTCGGTGGCGCCACCTACCAGGTTCCTATTCCTGTGGAGCCGTATCGCCAGGTCTCGCTGGCCATGCGTTGGCTGTTGACCGCCGCCCGCAACCGTGGCGGCCAGACGATGGCCGACAAGCTTGCCAACGAATTTATCGACGCGGCGAATAACCAGGGATCGGCAGTCAAGAAGCGCGACGATACGCACCGCATGGCCGAGGCCAACCGCGCCTTCTCCCACTTCCGGATTTAATTGAGTTATGGCTAATTATCCGCTGGAACGAATCCGGAATATCGGCATTATTGCCCATATTGACGCCGGTAAAACGACGACGACCGAACGCGTCCTGTATTACACGGGTGTGATCCATCGCATGGGCGAGACCCACGAGGGCACGGCCACGATGGACTCTATGGATCAGGAGCGCGAGCGCGGCATCACCATTTCGTCGGCGGCGACCACGGCGTTCTGGCTTGATCACCAAATTAATATCATCGACACCCCCGGGCACATCGACTTCACCGCCGAGGTACAGCGCAGCTTGCGCGTTCTCGACGGCGGCGTCGTGGTTTTTGATGCGGTGGCCGGTGTCGAGCCGCAATCCGAGACGGTCTGGCGCCAGGCTAACGGCTACAACGTCCCCCGGATTTGTTTCGTTAACAAAATGGACCGCACCGGCGCTGATTTCAAGCGCACGATCGGCATGATTAAGGATCGTCTGGGCGCGAACCCCGTGCCTATCCAGTACCCCATCGGGGAAGAGTCTTCCTTCCGGGGCATCGTCGACTTGCTCGATATGCAAGCCTACTACTGGAATGAAGACGACGCGGGCGCGCGGGTGCAAACCGCGCCGATCCCGGATGAGATCATGGAAGCCGTTGAAGATGCTCGCCACCATATGATGGAGAGCATTGCGGAGACCGATGACGATCTCATGATGCGATATCTCGAGGGCGAGGAGATCGACATCTCGGAACTGCGGACCGCCCTTCGTCGGGCCACCGTCGAGAATCGGGCCACTCCTGTCCTGTGCGGCAGCGCCTTACGCAACCGCGGCATTCAGCGCATGCTCGATGCCGTCGTCTATTACCTCCCGTCGCCGCTGGACATTCCGCCCATCGAGGGAACCAATCCTTACACCGATAAGGTCGAGATCCGCCACGCATCATTCGACGAACCGTTTTCGGCGTTAGTCTTCAAAATCGTGACCGACCCTTATGTGGGGCGTTTGGCTTACTTCCGCGTGTACTCCGGCGTCGCCACTGTGGGCGATTCCGTGCTGAACAGCACCAAGGACAAGCGCGAGCGCATCGGCCGCATCCTGCGCATGCATTCCGACCACCGTGAAGATCTCAAGGAGATCAAGGCGGGCGACATTGCGGCGACGCTGGGCCAGAAGAACACCTTCACCGGTGATACACTGACTGATGCAAAGGCCCCCATCATTCTGGAAGCGATTGAATTCCCTCAGCCGGTCATCAATCTGGCCATCGAGCCTAAGAGCAACCTGGACCAGGACAAGATGGGCAACGCTCTGCGCGCGCTTTCGGAAGAAGATCCCACTTTCCAGGTGAAGGTGGACGAGCAAACCGGCCAAACGGTCCTCTCCGGCATGGGCGAGCTGCATCTGGAAGTTCTGGTCGACCGCCTCATGCGCGAATTCAAGGTTGCCGCCAACGTCGGCCAGCCCCGCGTCGCCTACCGCGAGACGATTACGCGACCGGTTGACAAGGTGGAAGGGCGTTTCGTGCGTCAGTCCGGCGGCCGCGGTCAATTCGGCCACGTCGTGCTGCGCGTCGAGCCTCTGGAGCCAGGCGCGGGCATCGTGTTCGAGAACGCCATCATCGGCGGTTCCATTCCGCGGGAGTTTATCGGCCCGACGGAAGCCGGTATCCGCGAGGCGCTGGAAAGCGGCGTGTTGGCCGGCTATCCGGTGGTCGACCTGAAGGCGACCCTGATCGACGGCTCGTTCCACGAGGTTGACTCTTCTGAGATGGCCTTCAAGATCGCCGGTTCAATGGCGATTAAAGAGGCCCAGCAGCAGGGCAAGCCGGTCTTGCTGGAGCCGATGATGGCCATTGAGGTCGTCGCGCCGGAAGAATACACCGGTGATGTCATCGGCAATCTTTCGGCCAATCGCGGCATGATCGAGGGTATGGAATTGCGCTCCGATGGACTGCAAGCGGTCCGGGCGCTCGTGCCCTTGGCCACCATGTTCGGGTATGCGACGCGCTTGCGCTCGATGACCCAGGGCCGCGGCACATTTACGATGGAATTCCATCACTATGCGCCGGTCAGCGAATCGGTCGCGCAGGAAGTCCTGCACGGCCGCCGATAGAACCGGCTGCGTATTTAATAGATAGCTTATCAGGTAATTATTGATTTCGGCGGCACAACGCCGGCGAAGACATATAGAGAAGGAAGCGATTACGATGGGCAAGGAAAAATTTCAGCGCGGGAAACCGCATGTCAATATCGGCACGATCG
>CAZZJN010000059.1:0-17233 GCA_964654505.1 uncultured Ardenticatenaceae bacterium
GGCCCACCGTGTTTGCCAGGATGGCTGTTTGTCTGAGATTCGGATCTTGAGACACGTCTTGTTTGTTTAGGTTAGCTTGCGCATTGTATCACAATCGATCTTCCGGTCAATCTAACCGGGGAAGAAAGCCGCGGCCGCCTGCCGCGTCAGCTCGAATGCGGGTCCTGCGATAACGCCAAGATAAATGATGAACACAACCGAAACGACCAGGCCAATCTGCGCCGCGCGCGACACGGGAATGGCCACATCGTCTTCCTCGGATCGATACAGATACATGTACTTGACAATCGCCAGGTAGTAGTAGAGCGCGATGAAGGCATTGACGATGGCGATGAGGGCCAGCCACCACAATCCCGCGTCAATGGCCGCCCGGAAGAGGAAAAACTTGCCGAAGAACCCGGCCGTCGGCGGGATGCCGCTGAGCGACAGAACCGCCAGCAGCATGATCAACGCCAGGAACGGCGACCGGCGATTGAGGCCGGACAGGTCCTTCAGTTCGTCGGAATGGGTCACGTTGCTGACCATGATGATGACGCCGAAGGCCGCGATGTTGGTGAAGACGTACATCAGCAGATAGAACATCGACGCGCCGGTGCCGTCCTGGGTCAACGTCACCAGACCGATGAGCGTATAACCCGCCTGGGCGATGCTCGAATAGGCCAAAAGTCGCTTGATATTGGTCTGGTAGACGGCAACCAGATTACCCAGCGACATGGTGATGATACACATCGCCACAAGCATGGCCCACCATTCCGAACCTACGTCCGCCGGGCCGAAAGCGCCGGACAGGAACACGCGCAGCAGCACGGCAAACCCCGCCGCCTTCGAGGCCGTGGACAGGAAGCCGGTGAAGGGCGTCGGCGAGCCTTCGTACACATCGGGCGTCCAGAAGTGGTAGGGGACGAGCGAGGTCTTGAAGGCGAAGCCGACCGTGACCAGCACGGCCGCCAGCAGCAACAAGGGCTGGACGACAGCGATTTCGGGGCCGCTGAATATACTGCCGATCAGATACAGATTCGTCTGTCCCGTCACGCCGTAGAGCAGGCTCATGCCATAGACCATGATTGCCGTGGTGAACGCGCCATAGATGAAATACTTCATGCCTGCTTCAGACGAGCGCGTCCGGCCGCTGTAGAATCCGGCCAATAGATAGGACGAGATACTGGCTGTCTCCAGTGCCACGTAGATCATGATCAGATCGGTCGAGGCCGCCATGAGGCTGAACCCGATCGTCGCCGTGATGAGCAGCGCGAAATACTCAATCTTCTGCAGCCGCGGCACGTCCATCGACAAGAGCGCCGTCAGGAACAACGCCGACAGGAACATCAGGCGAAAGACGAACGTCACCAGGTCGTTACGCATCATACCGCCCCAGAAGCTGCTTTCTTCCATGCTCCACCCGGCGCTCGGCTGGCCAAACAGCCAGTAAAGCCCGACGGTCATCACGAGGACAGCCAGCGCACCCCAGGCTGTGAACAAGCCCACCTGTCGCCTGTCCGCCGGTTTGAACAACTTGTCAAAAACCAGCACCATGAACAGGACGACCAGCAAGCCGATCTCCGGGGCGAGGGCCAATACCCACGAAAGGGTAATATTGGGACTCACTTATGCACCTCCCAGCCTGCTGAGACCGGCCACCAGCCGGCCGACGTTGGCTGCGACGATTTCGATTACTTGTTGCACGGCCGTGGCGGAGCCACCGTGGAATTGAGCCGCTTGCTGGGCTTCCTGCAGGCGGCCGACCACCGGTTCAACCCCCGATTCAACGATGGGGGCGATGACCGCCGGAACCAGGCCGATGACGACCAGGATGACACAGAACGAGACCAGAACCACCTTGTCGATGGCCAGCAGCGGCCGCATGTCGTGCCACTTCTCGCCGTCGTATTCGCCGAAAAACACGGCATGGATGGCGCGCAGGATATAGGCCGCGGTGATGATGATGCCCAGGGCCGACAGAATGGCCGCCCAGGCGTAGAAGTTCGACGGATTCAGACCGAACGCGGCCGTCAGATCGAGGGCGCGCCCTTCCCAGACTCCCAGGAAGATGGGGAACTCGGCCAAAAAGCCCGACAGACCCGGCATACCCATGCCCACGAGACCGGCGATGATGAACGCCACGACCGTCCAGGGCAGAGCCTGGCGCATGCCGCTGAGTTCATCCATGTTGCGGGTGTGGGCGCGGTCGTAGACCATGCCGACGACGGCGAAGAAGAGAGCCGTCATGATGCCGTGGCTGACCATCTGGATGCCCGCGCCGGTGTAGCCGAGGAGCATCATGGAGGCGAAGCCCATCGAGACAAGCCCCATATGGCTGACGCTGGAATAGCCGATCATGTACTTGAGGTCTTTCTGCCTCATGGCGACGAACGCGCCGTAGATGACGTTGACCAAAGTCAGCAGTAGAACGAAGGGCAACCAGTAGACCGCGCCTTCGGGCAAAATCTGGATGCCGACGCGCATCGAGGCGTAGGCGCCCAGCTTCATCAGAACCCCGGCGTGGATCATGGAGACGGCCGTGGGCGCCGCCACGTGGCCGTCAGGCGACCAGTTGTGGAAGGGCCACAGGCCGGCCAGCACGCCGAAACCGATGAAGAGCGGCATGAACCAGATGCGCTGAATCTCCCAAGGGAAGACGGCCTCGGACCAGATGCGCAGGTCGAATGTCCGCAGCGCTTCGCCGCCTTCAACCGGCGTGAAGTAAAGCACCAGGAAGGCGATCAGCGAGATGAAGCTGCCGATGAGCAGATAGAGGGTCAGCTTCATGGCGGCGTATTCGCGGCGCTCCTTCCAGCCCCAGACGACGATCATGACGTACATGGGCAGCACGGCCAGCTCGTAGAAAAAGAAGAGCAGGAAGCCGTCGACGGCGACAAAGACACCGTGGACGCCGGCCACCAGCAGCATGAAGAAGGCGTAGAACTCGCGCGGCCGATCTTCGATGCTCCAGGATATCAGGACGCCACCCAGGCCGACGATGGACGTCAGCAACACCAGCGTGGCGCTGAGACCATCGACGCCGACGATATAGTTCAGCCCGATGCTGGGCACCCAGGGGTGCTCCTCAACGAACCGAAGCGTGTCGCGCCAGGCTGTGCCGGCGGGTGGCAAGCTTTGATACGTTGCCACATAGACATAGATCGACAGCACCAGGCCTAGGACCATGGCCGCCAGCCCCAACATTCGCGCATTTTCTCCGCGTTCTTTGGGCAACATCAGGATGATGAGCGCGAAGGCGATGGGCGACAGGGCGATGATTGACAGATACGGGAATTCCATAGCTTTATTCCGGTTCCAGTAGTGGGCGTACTCGTCCCGCTAACTGAAAAGTTTGGTTATCGTGTCATTGATCACAGCCAGAATCAGCTGTGGCCACACGCCCAAAGCGAGCATGAGGGCCATCAGCGGCCAGATAACGAGATGTTCGCGGAACGTCATCTCCGTCAGTCCGGCCCATTGAGGCTTCATCGGCCCATGCAGGACTTCGCCGATAGCCTTGAGGATATAGGCGCCGGTCATGAGCAGGCCGATCATCGAGAGAGCCAGTTGGACTGTGAAGACGTTCCATGCGCCACGCACCACCAGATATTCGCTCACAAAGCCGTTGAGGCCGGGCAATCCCAGCGAGGCGAAGCTGGTGAAGATTAAAATCGCTCCGTAGATGGGCATCACCGTCCAGATACCGCCATACTGCTTCAGGTCGCGGGTATGGGTGCGGCCGTAGATGACACCGACCAGGAAGAACATGCCCGCCGAAGAAAGGCCGTGGTTGAACATCTGCAGGACCGCGCCATTGGTAGCGATGATGGCGTCGTAGTTCAGTCCCGCGGAGTTACCCTGGCGGCCGTAGGCGTAAGCCATGACGGCCAGCCCCAGCACGACGAAACCCATATGGTTGACGGAGGAGTAGGCCACCAGCCGCTTGAAGTCCCACTGGCCGAAAGCGGCATACGCGCCCAGGACGATGCTGAGCATGCCGAGGGTGGCCAGGATTCCGGCCGTGGCCATGGCCTGAGCCGGGAACAGCGGGATGACGAGACGGATGAAGCCGTAAGCGCCCAGCTTGAGCAGGACGCCCGCCAGGAGCATCGAGCCACCCGTGGGGGCCTGGGTGTGGGCGTCGGGCAACCAGGTGTGGAAGGGCCAGATGGGTATCTTGATGGCGAAGGCGATGAGGAAGGCCCAGAAGGCGATCCCCTTGGCCAGGTCGACGGAAATGCCGAGCCGGGGCAGCATCCCGCCCGCAGGCAAGTTGACCCAGGTGGTCATCAGCTCCACGATGTCGAACGTGCCCGTCGATATGCCGATCACCTGGATGGACAGGAGAAGGCCCAGACTGCCGGCCATGGTGTAGATGATGAACTTGAACGAGGCATATTCGCGGTCCTTGCCGCCCCACAACTTGATCAGGAAGTACATGGGCACCAGGCCGAACTCCCAGAAGATGAAGAAGATGATCAGGTCAAGCGAGGCGAACAGACCGAGCATGGACGCTTCCATCAGCAGGAAGAGAAACATGAGGGTGCGCACGTTGTCTTCGATCTCGAAGGAGACCAGGATGGCCGCCGGAGTCAGGATGACCGTCAGCAGCAGCATCGACAGACTGATGCCGTCCACGCCGATGTGGAAGCTGGAGCCGATGGCCGGAAACCAGGGGATGATGGTCTCGTACTGGATCCCGGGATGCACGCGGTCATAGTTGAACCACATGATGAGCACCAGCGCCAGCGGAATGAGGCTGAAGATGAAGGCCAGCCGGCGAATGGTTAGCTTCGCGTCATCGGGCATGACGAACAGGATGAGCGACGCGACCAACGGGAAAAGGATGGTCAGTATTAGAAGGTTATTGAGAATTGCGTCCATAGTCTAGTCGCCGATTCGGAATTGGGCGGGCCATTAGAATATACTGGCCAACCATCCGCTGTTGATCAACAGGATAACAACCGCCAGCGCTGTGGCGATGAAAACCGATATCAGGGCGTATTCCTGCACCTTGCCGGTCTGCAGGAATCGGAATTCCTTGGCGAGGGAGAGGGTTTGGTCCTTCACCCAGTCCACGCCGCCACTGATGACCGTCTCCTCGAAGCGTTTCAGGTAGCCGCCGATCCGGTAGAAGGTGCGGGCCACCAGATGCAGGATACCGTCGATGATGCCCTTGTCGATGAATTCATAGGCCACGCGCTCCGAGAACCAGACGGTCGGCTTGATGAAGACCCGGTCGTAAAGCTCATCCCACCCCCATTTGTTGCGGAGGAAGCCGTGGATGGGGCCGAGGGTCTTGACCATCGGGTCTTCCTGCCCGGTTTGCAGCGGCCGCTTGACGTAGACCAGCCAGCCGAGCGCCAGGCCGCCCAGCGCCACGACGAGCGACGTGATGAGCGGAACCCATGACCAGGGCAGCGATTCCAGGGTATGCCCCACCAGGCCCAGCGCATACAACTCTTCGATGAGATGGTGATACTGCGCGGCGGCATAGTGGTGGAAGAAGTTATAGAAGATATTGTTAGTGCCCAGGAAGCGATCGGTGATGCCCGCCCAGCCCGCGCCAACGGCAAAGATGGCCAGAATGACGAGCGGGAAGGTCATAAAGGGCGAGCTTTCTTCGGCATGCTCGGCCAGCGCGGTGCGCGGCTTGCCCAGGAAGGTCAGACCGATCTGGCGCATGGTGTAGAAGGCCGTCAGGAACGCGGCCAAGGCCAGCGTGACGAACACCACCAGGGCCAGCATCTTCTGATCGTGCGACCACTGGAACCAGGCGTCGGCGAAGATCTCGTCTTTCGACCAGAATCCGGCCGTGACGAACGGGAACCCGGCCAGCGACAGGCCGCCGATCAGGAAGGTCCAGAAGGTGATGGGCATTTTGGAGCGCAACCCACCCATATTGCGCATGTCTTGTGGGTCGAGATGATGGTCGTGGGCGTGGATCGCCCCGTGCTCCATGCCGTGGATGACCGAGCCGGACGCCAGAAAGAGCAGCGCCTTGAAGAAGGCGTGGGTAATCAGATGAAAGGCCGCGGCGACATAGGCCCCCAGGCCGATGGCCGCGACCATGAAGCCCAATTGGGAGATGGTCGAATAGGCCAGGACAGCCTTGACATCATATTGAGCCACAGCGATGGTGGCGGCCATGATGGCGGTGAACGCGCCGATCCCGGCGATGACCAGTCCGGTCCACGCCGTCCCCTCGATGCTGACGGCGATCATGGGGAAGATACGCAGGAGCATAAAGATGCCGGCGGAAACCATGGCGGCGGCATGGATGACGGCGCTGACGGGCGTCGGACCTTCCATCGCGTCGGGCAACCAGACGTGCAGCGGCCATTGGGCTGATTTGCCGACGGTTCCGGTGAAGAGCATCAGGGTCATGATACCCAAGCCGCTGAAGCCGATCAGATGGATGACGCGCTCGAAGTTCTCGGGCGTGAAGGCGTCGTTGAAGTTGAGCGTGCCGAAGGCCCACCACATGAAGACGATGCCCAGCAGCATGACGACGTCGGCCACGCGCGTGGCCATGAAGGCTTTAATGGCCGCCTTGCGCGGCGGTATGCGCGGGATGGGCATCTCGGCCGGATCGGGATACTGGCGAGCATACCAGAAGCCGATGAGCGAGTATGAGCAGAAGCCCATCAACTCCCAGCCGATGAATAACAGCAGCAGGTTGTCGGCCACGACGAGCAGTAGCATGGAACCGCCGAAGAGACACATGTAGGCGAAGAAACGGGCCAACAGCGGGTCTTCGGTCATGTCATGCTGCGGTTCGCCCTTGTGCGTGCCCAGGCCATGCCCCCAGTTATGGTAGCCGACGCTGTAGATGAAGATCATCGTGACCGCCAGCGAAACCATCAACAGCATGATGGCGTCCAGCGGATCGACGACGACGCCTATCCGGAACCATTGGCCCTGGAAGTAGTCACCCAGCGGCAACCAGTCAACGCCGCTGGAAACCTGCACAGGATGGGCGTCCAGTTCGTGGACGCCGCGTGTCAGGACATTGATGGCCACGGTCCAGCTCATGATCAGCGAGCTGATTATGGCCGTCCAGGCCAGCATCCAGCTCAGCGTCCGGTTACGGTGGACGAAGAGGGCGATGAGAAAGAAGGCCAAAATCGGCATCGCCGGAATCAGCCAGGTCATTGTTTGGAGTGTCTGCTCGTTCATAGGCAGGTCGTCATTGATAATCAGGAATCAGGAATGGATGTTCTTAATTTCTGATTCGTAATTCTCGACTCAGTTCTTCAACAAATCCAGTTCGTCGGCGTTAATCGATTCACGATTGCGATAGACAGAGATAATCAGGGCCAGACCGGCGGCCGCCTCGGCCGCGGCCACAGTCAGGACGAAGATGGCCCAGACCAGACCCACCGAGCGATCCGGCGTCAGATAGCGCCAGAAGGCGATCAGGTTAATATTGACGGCATTGAGCATCAGTTCAATGCCCATCAGGATGACGATGGCGTTGCGGCGAGCCAGCACCCCGAACAAGCCGATGGAGAACAGCGCCGCGCTCAACAGCAGATACCAGGATAAGGGAATCACAGGTTGTCCTCCTCGCCGCTGCGCGGCCAGGCGATAATGATGGAACCGACGAGCGCCGCCAACAGCAGCACCGAGGCGACCTCGAAAGGCAACACGTAGGCGTCGGCGCTGACAAAAGCGCGGCCGAGACGGGCGACGCTGCTCTCCATGACGGCCGGATCAACCTGCTGAGTGGAGCTGAGCAGCGAGTCGGCGCCGGGAACCAGCGGGTAGAGCCGCGAGATGACGACAAACAGGATAGCCATGGTGATGAGCGTGGCGACGAGAGCGGCGATCGCCTGCGCGTTATAGGGCGATTCCTGCGTCTGCATCATGCGGCGAGTCATCATGACGGCAAAGATGATCAGGATGGAGATGGCCCCGATATAGACCAGAAGCTGGGCCATTCCCAAAAAGCCCGCCTCCAACAGGATGTAGATTCCGGCCACGCCCAGAAAAGAAGCCATCAGGGCCAGCGCCGCGTGAAACAGGTTGCGCAGCGTAACCACGGCGATGGCCGAGGTCAGGATGATGGCGGTCAGGATAAAAAAGATGATCTGCTGGCTCATACGTGCGCCTCAGTAATAGATATCAGTGAATCGGCACCGTGATTGGCTCACGGCCGCCAAGGGGCATATCCCCATGATCGGCCTGTACCGGCTCCCCGTGGCCCGAAGGACCCTGACCGGTGGGCGCATGATCGCCATGACCGGCCGCGGGCGGCGACGCGGCTCCGCTGTTGGTAGCCATCTTGTTTCGTTGGCCATAGCGCCGCAGCGCCTCCAGTGTGGCAAAGCCCAGGCCCAGGTTGACGGCCAGATGGATGGCCATGCGCATGAATTGGCCCGTGCCCTCCGGGATGAGTTTGTCCACGATGGCCACCAGGAAGATGAGCACCAGCGACAGCGGCACCAGGAATTTCCAGTTGTAGTCGAGGAGCTGGTCGACACGAATGCGGGGCAATGTGCCGCGCACCCAGACGAAGACAAAATAGAGGATGAAGGTCTTGGTGAAGAAGAATATCAGACCGAAGAGTCGGCCAAAGGGATAGCCGCCCGCGCTGACCCAATTCTCCAGCCCGAAGAAACGATACCCGCCCAGATAGAGGGTGACGAACAGGGCGGACATAAACAGCGTGCCCAGGAATTCGGCCAGGAAGAACATGCCGAACTTCATGCCGCTATATTCAATATGGAAGCCGGCGACGATCTCCGATTCGGCCTCAAGCAGGTCGAACGGCGTGCGTCCCGTCTCCGCCAGGGCCGAGATATAGAAGATCAGGGCCGAGAGCGGCGCGTAGAGCAGGAACGGAATCGCCTGGGCATCGATGATGCCCTTGGTCGACATCGTGCGAGCCAGGATAACCGGCACCAGCAAGGCCAGGAGCATGGGCACTTCGTAGCTGACCATCTGGGCCACGGCGCGAAAGGCGCCCAGAAGGGCATACTTGTTGTTGGACCCCCAGCCGGCCAGCAAGAGCACCACCACCGAGAGCGAGCTGATGGCCATGATATAGAAGACGCCGATGTTCAGGTCGACGCCGATGACGCCGGGGGCGAAGGGAATGACGGCCCACACCAGCAATGCGGCGATGACGGTCAGGATGGGAGCGAGGTTGAAGGGAATCCAGTCGACGCCCGCGGGATTGATCACTTCCTTGGAGAGCAGCTTGAGGACGTCGGCCACCGTCTGCAACAAGCCGTAGCGGCCGCCCACACGATTGGGGCCGATGCGGTCCTGCATGCGGGCGATGAGCTTGCGCTCCAGCCAGATGAGGAAGATGACGATGAGCAAGCAGAAGGTGGAGAGCGCCACCACAGAGAGGATATCGATAAACAGCTCCATCCCCGGGCCGGAGCCGAACGTCCGGCGCAAGTAATCGCCGAAACTCAGGGACAGGAGACTCCATAACAGGTCGAGAATGTTATTCATAACGGTCGCGCCTTTATTCAGGTCGGGGGACAGTGAAGAACGGCCGACGGCCGTTCCCTGTGTTCCCTCCCTTTAATATCGTTTGGTGGGACGCTATACCCACTCCAAAACCCCGCGGCTCCAGGCATAAATCAGGCCGTCGGCCAGCAGGAAGATGAACAACACCGCCGCGCCGATGGCGAACAGGTCCAGTTGACCATAGGCCACGGCGATCGGAAAGAGAAATACGGCTTCAATATCGAAGATTACGAAGACGAGGGCATAGATATAGTACTGGACCTTGAACTGAATCCAGGTATCACCCACGGTCTCGATTCCGCATTCGTAGGTCTGTTGCTTCACGGGGTTCGGCCGATGCGGGCCGAGCAACCGGTTCAGCACCACAGGGGCCAAAGGAAAGATGGGCGAGAGCGCCACAAAGATACCGATGTATTGCCAGTCAGACAGCACAGTAATTCCTCATGTCCGATTTGCCAAGAGTTTTGTGAAATTCCTCTCATTTATAGCACATGAAGCTATTGGTGCAACAAATCGCCAGGCGACCGATCTTCGTCGGACGGGTGTGCAGTCCGCCCGCCAAATGTCGAAAGTCCGGCCCAAAACCCGCCCGCAGCAACGATTATGACGCTTGGCAATGCCGTGGAGTTGGATTACCATTCCCTCAAGTCCGTCGGCCGCGCCGGTGCAATCTGCCCGTCGTGGCTTGCCCCTCGTGGGCCTTGAGAAACAACCAATGCTGGAATCGCCACCTGAAACACAACGCATCCTGGTCGTTGACGACAACGCCTACACCCTGCGCATCGTGCAGCACACGCTCGACCAGGCGGGATATGCCGTATCAACGGCCATCTCGGGCGCGGAGGGATTGACCCTCATCAATCGCTATGGGCTGCCCCACCTGGCCATCGTCGATCTCCACATGCCGGAAATGAGCGGCTTTGAGTTTTGCCGCCTTGTCCACGAGTTTAGCGACGTGCCGATCATCATGCTGACGGCCGCCAGCGCCGAGGAAACGGTCATCGAAGGGCTGGAAGAGTACGCCGAAGATTACATGATCAAGCCTTTCAATCCGCCGGAACTGATCGCGCGCGTGCGGCGGGTGTTGGCCCGCATGGAAGACTACACCTACACCCTGGACGCGATGACCCGCATCGATGATCGGCTCACGCTCAACTTCCCCATGCGCGAGGCGACAGTTGGCGGCGAAACCGTCCCGCTGACGCCGATTGAGGCGAAGCTGCTCTACATCCTGGTGCGGAACGCGGGGCGAATTGTGACGACCGAATTCTTGCTGAAACGCATCTGGCCGATGGAAGATGCGCGCGAGGACAGGCTGCACGTCCACATCCACCGCTTACGCGGCAAGATCGAGCGCGACCCCAACGAACCCTTTTATATCCTCGCCGAGCGAGGTCTGGGCTATACCTTCCAAAGCCTGACGTGAATATGAAAGCTCTCTTTAGGCAATCGGATCGCCTGCTGGAGCCGTCAGGGGCGTGAAACCAAATGATTCGACAATAATCTCAACATTCTGCCCGCCGGAAGGAGGCGCGCCTTTGTTTAACCACAGATTGATTCGCGCATTGCCGTTCGGTTCGTCGCTTTTTTTCACATGCCACGAATAACCGGAGAAAGCGATCATGTCACGAGTGGGAAACGATATCCGTCAGCCGGAACTCCGGCTCGCGGATGGGCACGTGGTTCGGGTCGCTCCACGACGTGAAGCGCATCACCAGCCGCATAACCCGCCAACCCAGGCCGGCCAGCCACGGCCGATTGAGCCAATAGGCATAGCGCGCCAACCGCACCCGCCGGTCGAGTTGCCGAAACAGCGGATGAGCCGACAACCGCTCGCGATAGGAGTCAAGGCTGAAATCGTCGCGAGCGAAGGCGTCGATGATGGTCGCCGACGCCGGATCGCCGTAGCCCAGCGCGAATGAGATGCCTTCGCCCATCAGCGGGTCGGCTCCGGCGGCGTCGCCCACCAGCAGCACGCGCGGTCGGGCGAACTTGCCCCGCGCGTTCCACCAATGAATGGGGTGCCCCTTCAATTCGTAGTCGTCGAGCTGACGGCCGCGCTCGGCCAACTCCCCGGCCAGAATTTCTTTCAGATCGGCCTTGGGCTTTTCCGGTCGGGCACGACTATCGAAGACGCCCCGGTTCATATAGGCCTTGCCTTTGACAAAGCTGGGGAAGTCCCAATAATACCCTTGCAGGCCGTCGTCCATCGGCGTGAAGTCGAACACGGCCACGCCGTCGCGGAACTCCGGTGTTGTGTTCGGGTCTTCCGGCGTCAGCACCTCGATTAGCCGGGCCACGTGGGGATCATTGACGCCGGGGTCTTCATCGGCCCACTTCAGCTTGCGACGCACGTAGCTGCGCGAGCCGTCAGCGGCAACAACCACTTTGGCATGGAAGGTCGCCAACTCCGTCACGACCTCAACATAATCAGCATGAGGCGTGATCTCCTTGACCGCTTCCCCCTGCCGCACGCGAATGCCCAGCTTCTCGGCCGTCTTCACCAGCCAATGATCAAACTCGTCGCGCCGCACGATGGTAAACACAGGGTCACTGAAGAAGGAATAGCTCTGGTCATGATAGACGAGGCGGGCTTCGGTCACATCAAAATGGCGTGGTTCCAGCGTCAGCCCCAGGTCGGACAGCACATTCCGCCCCAAATGGGTGATGCCGCCGCCACACAACTTCTCGCGCGGGTGGACGGCCTTATCGACGATGACAATGCGTTCCGCCCAGGACGGATCATGCTTAATCAGGTGTAGCGCCGTCGACGTGCCCGATGGGCCTGAGCCGACGATCAACACATCAATGGTTTCAACTTCAGACATAATCGAAATACAGGTTACAAAAATATGCATTCGCCGAACGACGAACTCCGATTTAAATGACCAGTTTCGATTATAACCCGAATTTTGGATTTAGAAGGAAAGAACACCATGTAGCGCAAACATTCCTGTCTGCGCTACAAAAGGCAACGGCGGCCCGAAATGATGGCTTCACCGCCACCCCTACCTAAACCAACGAACAAACAAGCCCGCGCTCATCACGCCGCAAGCGTATCATCGGGCAGTTTTTCGATTGACGGCATAGCCCAAAAAATCACCAGGGTGACGAGGCCACCGACCGGCACCAGCAAAAACAGCAGCCACCACGGGTTTTTACCCGCATCGTTGAGGCGACGCGCCCCCACAGCCAGGAAGGGCAACAAAAGAGCGATCATGATTATAGAGGCCACGCTTTCGCTCAGATAGCTGGCGGCTCCGGTCACGAGAGTGACGAACAGCGCGAACCACCAGAACTCCGCGCGCGTGGCACGGCCAGGGAACTCGGCGTATTTGGCGAAGCACACCCGAATCGCTTGGGCGAATGTCAACGTTTTGCTTGCGTCGATGTCATCTATATTCAAAATATTTGTCATTCTTAGGTCCTTGCCGATTGTAGAGACGGCTTCTCTTATAGATGTTTCCCAACTCTTTGAATTGAGATCGTCCCTATTTTCAGCAATTTCTCCCTTTTCCGTAACTGTGGATTCCCCCAGTTTCAGCACCAGTTCAACCCGTGAGCCGATCTGGAACTTGTCATAAATATTATTTAGGTGGAATTCGACGGTGCGTTCCGAAATACCAAGGGCCAACGCAATCATCTTGTTGCTTTTTCCCTCGCGGAGGAGGTTAACCACATCCCATTCACGATTGCTCAATCGGGGTAGCTGTTCCATAACGTTATGTAAATACGATGAAGAACAGGTGAGCTGACTGTTGAGAAACGGGTTGCCGGATCGTCTGCTTGTCAGCCTGAGTATGCCTACCGACTCACGATCGGATAGGAAATGCTCCAGTTCAGTTGGATAGCCCCAACGGTGGTGGCCTCGGCCGCGTTGGTCTCCGGCTCGCTATTCCCCGCCCGGTCGATAGCCTGGGCGCGGAATTCATAAGTCTGATTGGCGACCGGTGGTATGAAATTGGCCACCCGATTGGGCGTATTGGTCAGCCAGCGCGTCCAGCCCCCACCGGAGGGACGGAAGTCGATATTAAAACGATCGATGCCCGACAGATCATCGTTGCCGTTCCAGGAGACCATATAGAAGCCGCTCTTCGGCAAATAAAACAGCGGTGAGCCGACGGCCGATTGCGGCGGGGTGGCATCGATGGCGAAACGAGTCGGCACGCTGGAGACGAGCGGCGCGTTCGTCCGGGCCAGCAGCACCCGCCAGTACAGATTGGCGTAGTCGCGGTCGAAGGTGCGTTTGTCGGTTGTGGGCGCGCCATACCAGCTCTGATTCACCAGAACCTGGGTGAAGCCGGGATCGGTGGCCACTTGCAGCGTGGTCACTTCCACCGAGCCGGGATTGGTGATCTGCCAGGCAAAGCTGACGTTGCGGTTGGCTCGCCAGGCGTCGGCCGGGGGGTCGGTGTTGGTGGGAAGGGCCGGCGGGGGCGGCGGCGGGCTGTCCATCGGCAGCAGGCGAATGGCATCGAACCAGACGCCCAATTCCTTGTCATTGGTCAGGTCGGTCAGCCGGATGACGTTGCCGTTGCCCTCGTTGAGGGTGAATTCGCCAAGTGTGATCCACAGGCCTACCTTGGCCTGCTGGCTGACGGTGCGGGTGTCGGTGCCGTTGGCGTGCTGGATGGTATAGGTGGCGCTGCCGGTTTCGGGACGGCCGGTTTGACAATAGGGCACGTAGGCATCGATGCGATAGAGGCCGGTGGCGGGAACCTTGGGCCGCCATTCACCCCAGTTTGTGCTGGACGCCTGATTGTTGGTAGACCACGTATACCAGGCATGATTATTGAAGCCACAGAGATTGGGCGGCACAAGCCAGTTGCCCGTCGTGCTGCGTGTGAAGGCGGTGCTTTCCTCGTCAGCATAGATGAACGGATCGACCAGGCCGATGCGATCTGCGATCTGCTCCCGCATCCAGGGGATGAGCAGATGCGCCTGGTCGCCGGGGCACTCCGTCGTGCCGTAGACATCGCGGTGGCCCATCAGGTGCGGCAAGCCCCAACTGATGTTGGGCAGCGTGTTGCTGGCGTCAAAGACATTGATGTCGCGCTGGTCGGCCTTCCATGACAGGATATCGACGGCCGCGTTGAGCATGGCCTGCGGGGGGCGGATGCCCGGCGAGTAAGCGGTGAACGTGCCGATCAAGGCCACGGCCATGCTGCCCTTGTTGGCGCCGGAGGCGTGGGTGCCGACGACATCATCGCCTCCCTTGTGCCCCTCATAGATCACCCCGTTGGGATCGACCAGATAATTGTAGCCGATGTCGCCCCACTTGCGGCTGTAGGTATGGAAGTTCCAGATGGCCCGGACAACGGCCGCCCAGTCGGTGTTGGCATTATTGGAAACTGTGTGGTGGACGATGAGATGGCTGACGGGATAATGCTCCAACCCATTGGTGTAGTTGCAATCGGCGTGCTTGCACCAAACCTCCCGGCTGACAACGAACGGCTTGGGGTAACCTTCGGTCATTTCGGGCAAAATCTGCTCGCCCTTGTCGATATTCGCTTGCAGATCGACCAGCTCGTCCGTCGTGGGGCCGTCGCTGGTGTCGATGAAGGTCAGGCGAAGGCGGTTGAGGGTCGGCCGTGTAGCCGGGGAGCCTTCCTCACCGAAGAGAACCTGCACCTGAACGAAGCGATGGGTGCTCCCGGCGTCGGGCACGAGGACCATCTCGCCAACGACCTCGGCCGCGCCCGGCTCCATCCAGTCATGATTGGCATGAACGCCGATCCAGTCGTCCCAGTTCTCGCCGTCGGGGCTGGTGCGCACCTGAAGCGTGATCGCCTCGGCATTGCTGCCCGTCCATTGGGGCACGACGGCGTTGAACGGGATGGGGGCGTCGATCGTCTGCGAGGTGAACGATCCGCCGGTATTGGATTCGGGCGCCAGGTCATCACCGATGATGGTGGTGCCCTTTTCGATGTCGGCCGTCAGGTCCCCGGCGGTGAGGATCAAATCCTCCATGGGGGCGCGGCCGTCCTCCGGTTGGGCTACCGCGGCGGTGAAGACGATCCCGGTCAGGAGGGCGATTAAAAAGGCAAAGGCAATTCGTTGTAATGTTCTCATTGGCGAATGAGCGAAGCGGTTACTGCTCGCTACCTCAACCGCCATTCTAGCAGATGGGCCGCATTTTGGGCAATGGGCAGCCGCCGGACATTGTCGAAGCAGGAGAGATCGGGTAGAATTTAACCGTGGTTAATTTTCAATCTAACATAAATTAACACTGAAATTTGGACTGATTTAGGCTTATGATCGACATAAAAACGTTAAATCTGTCGGAGCAAGAGGAAGGCCCATCCTGCCTCGAGCTTCTGGATGAGAAAGTCGCCGGACATGACGGCATCATCGACGTCGCCGTGGACACCAGCGGCGAGACGGTGACCGTCGCCTATGACCCGCGCAAGGTGAGCGAGGGCGATGTGGCCCGTCTGGCCCATGACGTCGGCCCCATCCTGCAGGAGCGCCGGCAAACGTGCACCTTGCGGCTGGGGAAGCGCGGCGGCCGCGGCTGCGAGTCCTGCGCGTTGGCCCTGGAGCGACAAATGGGGCAATTGCCGGGCGTGCACAGGGCCACGGCCAGCTTCGTCGGCGGGGTGATGTCTGTCCATTTCGACCACACCCTCATCTCGCCCGACGACATTACCCGCCACGTCGAGCGATTTGGCGTCGGCGTTCTCCCGTCGGCCGCGACCCTCTCGGTCGTCGATGGCGGACGTGCCGGAGCAGGGCCGGAATCCGCTCCGTCCAACCTCGACCGCTTGCGGGAATGGCTGACGCCGCAAAAGCTGCAAGCCATCCTGACCGTCATCACATTGGTGACGATGATCGCCGGCTGGCTGGTGGAACGCGCCGCCGGCGGCAGCACGGCCGTGTCGACGGCATTGTTCGTCGCCGCCTACGTGGCCGGCGGGGCGTTCGGCCTCAAGGGCGGCATCGAGTCGCTGATGGCCCGCACCCTCGACATCGACCTGCTCATGATCCTGGCCGCGCTGGGCGCAGCCTTCGTGGGCCAGCCGTTCGAAGGGGCCATGTTGCTGTTCCTGTTCAGCCTGTCCAATACCCTGCAGGACTTCGCCATGGATCGCACCCGCAACGCCATCCGCGCCCTGATGAAGCTGCGCCCGGCCGAGGCCGAGATCTATCGCGGCGACGAACTGGTGAAGTTGCCTATCGAGCAGGTGCGCGTGGGCGATCGGATGCTGGTGCGGCCGGGCGACCGTATCGCTCTCGACGGCACCGTGCTGGCCGGGTCGGGTAGCGTGGATCAATCCTCGCTGACCGGGGAATCGGTACCCGTCTACAAGCAAGTGGGCGATCCCTGTTTCACGGGGACGATCAACCAGGACGGCAGCCTGGAGATCGGCGTGACCCGCCTGGCGAAAGATTCGACCATCGCCCGGCTGATCAAACTGGTGGAAGAGGCGCAGAGCGAGAAGGCCGAGACCCAGCGCTTCATCGACCAGTTCGAACAGTATTACGCGGCCGGGGTTATCGTGCTAACGGCGCTGGTGGCCGCCGTGCCGCCGCTGCTGCTGGGCCAAGACTTTAACGCCGCCTTCTATACGGCCATGACCGTCATGGTGGCGGCGTCGCCCTGCGCCATCGTCATCAGCACCCCGGCCACCGTCCTGTCGGCCATCGGCAACGGCGCGCGGCGCGGGGTGCTGTTCAAGGGCGGCATCCACGTCGAGAACGCGGCCACGGTCAAGGTGGTGGCCTTCGACAAGACGGGCACGCTGACCGTGGGCAAGCCCGAAGTGAC
>CAZZJN010000060.1:0-17138 GCA_964654505.1 uncultured Ardenticatenaceae bacterium
AGCGTGCGCTTTCAGCAATCTCGCATCGGCCAGACGTACCTTTGACGCCCGCATTACCGCTCAACTATTCCCATGACCGACTACTGAAAAACCCTGCGCCCCCGCCGGACGGCGTTGACGCGGCAATCCCCACCCATTACAATTGGATTGATCGCCTCCGTAGCTCAATTGGACAGAGCGTCGGCCTTCTAAGCCGAAAGTTGCAGGTTCGAGCCCTGCCGGGGGCATACCTTCGCAAGCGCCACCGACGGTCAAAACTCCCATGACAATCAAACTGTTCACAGTCAACGAGATGCGGGCCGCGGAGAAAGCGGCCGACGCTGCCGGTCACTCCTACGCCCAAATGATGGAGATGGCCGGTTGGCGCGTGGCCGAGGCCATTGAGCAACGCCATGACGTGGCCAACCGGCAGGCGCTCGTGCTCGTGGGGCCGGGCAACAATGGCGGGGACGGGCTGGTGGCCGGGCGCTACCTGGCCGAGGCGGGCGCGAGAGTCGCCTTCTACCTGCTGAAGTCGAGGGCGGCCGCCGAAGACGACAACATGGCCCGGGTCGAGGCGATGGGGCTGGAGGTTCTGTCGGCCGACTATGACCCGCGCTTTCGGGCCTTGCATCATCGCCTGCAGACGGCCGATATCCTCATCGACGCGCTGCTGGGAACGGGCGTGTCGCGGCCCATCGAGGGCTTGCCGGCCGAACTGCTGCGGCAGGTTCATCAGGTCGTGGCCGAAAAGCGGCGAGCAGTGAACAACAGGCCCGCCTTGATCAGCGTGGCCGCGCCGCCGGTGGCCCCGGAAGATGCGGCCGCGGCGGAGTCATGGCCGGTGGTCGTGGCCGTCGACTGTCCCAGCGGGCTGAACTGCGACACCGGCGAGCTGGACCCGCTGGCCATCCCGGCGGACCTGACAGTCACCTTCGCCGGGCCGAAGCGCGGCCACTTCAAGTTTCCCGGCGCGGCCGCCTGTGGCGAACTGGTGGTGGCCGATATCGGCATCGACCCTGAGCTGCCGGTCGTCGCCGCCGTGCCCGTCGAGCTGGCGACGAGCGAGCTGGCCCGGCGCACGCTGCCCAGACGGCCGCCGGACGGGCACAAGGGCACATTCGGCACCGCGCTCATCGCCTCCGGGAGCATACGCTATTGGGGCGCGCCCGCTCTTGCCGCGCGCGGCGCCTTTCGCAGCGGCGTGGGTCTGGTCACTCTGGCCGTGCCTCAACGGCTGCGCCCCGCGCTGGCCGGACAGTTCCCCGAGGCCACCTACCCGGCGGTGACCGACACCGATTTGCTGGGCATCTCGACCGCCAATCTGCTCCTGAGTTCGCTCAGGGATTACAAGGCGATCCTGATCGGGCCGGGGCTGGGGGAGGCCGGGTCCTTTCTGGGGGCCATGCTCGACGGTTTGTGCGAGCCGGGCGAGGGGCAGGCTCCGCCGCTGGTGGTCGATGCCGACGGGCTGAACCAGCTGGCGGGGATGGATGATTGGCAAAAACGGCTGCCGCCCAACACCGTCCTGACGCCGCATCCGGGCGAGATGGCGCGGCTGACCGGCCGCCCGCTCAGCGCCTTGCTTGACGAAGACCGGATCGATCTGGCGCGAGAGAAAGCGGCCGAGTGGGGCCATGTCATCGTCCTGAAGGGGGCCTATACGGTCATCGCCGCGCCCGCCGGCCGTGCTACGCTCCTGCCGTTTGCCAACCCGATCCTGGCCGTGGGCGGCAGCGGAGACGTGCTGGCCGGTATCCTCGTCGGCCTGCTGGCCCAGGGGCTTGAGCCTTACAAGGCGGCCGTGCTGGCCGGCTACCTCCACGGCGCGGCCGGAGAGCTGGCCCGCGACTACTGGGGAGATTCCGGCTTGCTGGCCGGTGAACTGGCCGACTGGGTTTCCCACGTGCGACGCGCGCTGAGCTGATTGCCGCGGGTGGCTTAAAATGTATAATGGGCTTCTATTTCATCGCACTGGAGACCACATGACACAACAGAGAGATCAGGAGTCCGACTGGATCCCGCAAGGCGTCGATCTTGACCGGCCGTCGGTGGCTCGCGTCTATGATTATGTACTGGGCGGGCACCACAATTTCGAGATCGACCGACTTGCGGGGGACCGGTTCGCGAAGTTGGTCCCCGATCTGGAGCTGACAGCTCAGGCCAATCGCGCTTTTATGCGCCGTGCCGCGTCGCTCATCAGCCAACAAGGGGTCGATCAGTTCCTCGATTTAGGCTCCGGCATCCCCACCGCGGGCAACGTGCATGAGATCGTTCGGCGCTATATCCCGGACGCCCGTGTTGTCTATGTCGATATCGAGCCGGTAGCCATCGCCCATGCCAACGCCTTACTGTCTGACGATCCGGGCGCGGCCGCTATTCTGGCCGATGCGCGCGATACGGATACCATCCTGAACCACCCCGTCGTCAGGGAACTGATCGACTTTTCCCGGCCGGTGGGCCTGATCGCCGTGGCGCTTATCCACTATATTGCGGATGATGACGAAGCCGTTCGGATGATGCAGGCCTTTAAGGACAGGCTGTCGCCGGGCAGCTATATGGCGATCAGCGTCTGGACCTTTGACGATGCGCCGCCCGATGTGCTGGCCAGGTATGAGCAACTGGCCCTCGAGCTGCCGATCCCCGGCACACCTCGTCCCTATCGCACCGTGTTGGGCTTCTTTGACGGGTTTGAACTCCTCGAGCCGGGCCTGGTGCACGGTCCAAGCTGGCGCCCTGACGATCCCGATGATTCGCTCTTCGACAACCCGGAGCGCAGTGTGGGCTGGGCGGGGGTGGCGCGCAAACCTTAAATGGTTTCCTCGAAAGAAGGGTGATCGAATGACGGGAGATCAAGCCCGTGATCGGCCGGTTGAGATCGCCGTCGCCTGGCAGGCGGCCATCGTTGGTATCGCCTATATCCCCCTGGCAGTCAATGACCTTCGGAAGCGCCTGGAGCGATTGGCGGCCGACGCGGCCGACGCGCTGGCAGACGGTCGATCGTCCGAGGGAGTCACACAGACCGGCCGGGCCATCGGCCGCGAACTCGTTGGATTGAACATCCGTAAACCGCAGGCTCTGGAAAAGACGCTGGCCTGCCTGAGCGTGGAATTTGGCGCGCATGAGCCGATGCGGCTGGGGCAGTTGCTGGCGGGTATAGCCGGCGGCTTTGCCGAAGCGGCCGAAGCGGATTTATTGCAGCAGCAGGAGAAGCTAAGCCGCTCGGCCACATCTGCCCTGCGGCAGGCCCAATCGGAACTGCAAACCTCGCGCGACGAACTGGCGAAGAGCAATCGCGACTTATCCGCCCAAATCAACGAGCGAATCCGCGCCGAACAAACGCAGCGCGAATATGCCGAGCGCCTGCGGCGGTTGCACGAGATCGACCTGGCCATGCTGTCGGCCGAATCGTTGTCGGCTATCGTCGATATCTCCATCAATCACATCCAACATATCATCCCGGCGCTATCCATCTCGATCGCCCTCATCGAGCCTGCCAATAGTCGCCTGGTCATCCTGAAAAGCACTAATCCCATCTACCCGGTCGGACGAATGTTGCCGATCACGATGCTGGACGCCTTGAGGCACCTGGACCAGGGTCAGGATTTTTATATCCCGGATATAAGGGAGATACGAGGGACTTCGCCGGGCGTGGATGAACTTGTCGAGCGAGGCGGCCGATCGTTATTGACCGTGCCGCTCCGCTATCGGGAGGAGCTGATCGGCGGGCTGATCATCGTGCTCAACGAAGTGCGCCGGCTGTCCGGGGAAGAAATCGCCGTTTCCCACGAGATCGCCGATTCGGTGACTGTCGCCATCCAGAACCGTCGGCTCCTTGAGGCGGAGCGAGAGGCATACCGTCGCGAATTGACCCTGCGCGAGGTGTCCGCCCACCTGACACTGGGCCTGACACCGGCCGAACTCTCGCGCCGAATTCTGGGCATGCTCGAGAGAGTCCTCTCGTTCCGAAGCGCGGCCATCATTCTGCTGGAAGACGACACCCTGAAGATGACCGCGCGTCACGGTGATCTGATCCTTCCCGAGCAAACCGAATACATGATGGCCCAGCGCCCGAACTCGATCATGTCCGTGATCCGCACCCGGCGGCCGGTGATCATCAACGATACCGGAGCATCGCCCGACTGGGTGCCGCTCGCGGGGTTTGAGTTTATTCGGGCCTGGATGGGCGTGCCCTTGCTGGTCAAGGGTGAATGTATTGGGATATTGGCTATCGACCGTGATGAACTCGACACGTTTAGCGAAAGCGACAGCGATCTGGCCTTCGCTTTTGCCAATCAGGCGGCCATCGCCATCGAAAACGGCCGTCTCTTTGCCGGGCAACAAGCCGCCGCGGCTGAGCTGGCCAGGCGCTATCGCGAGCGCGAGCGCGAACTCAACGTGCTCTATGACTTCACCGTGACGGCCGTCAGCAAGGTCGATCTGGAAAGCCTGCTGGAACGTTCGCTGGAGCTGGCGGTCGATGCCTTCGGCTGCACGGCGGCGGCCGTCTTTCTGGCCGAAGGCGACGATAGCGAGTTGAAATTGTCGACCATTATCGACCGGCAACCGTCGATCGCCGGGGCGCTGCAGGAGTTCCTGCACGGCAATCCCGATCTGTGGCCCCGACCGGCCAATACGCTTTATATCTGGACTGAAACGGACTTGCCGGCCGGATGGCCCCGTGAAACGGATTCGACCCTGGCTGTGCTGCCGTTGCGCTCCAGCGGGTCCGATCTGGGGCTGTTCTGTCTGGTGTGCGACTCGGCCGACAGGCTGACGGACGAGGACATGCCCTTGCTGGTGACCGTGGTCGATCAGATCGCCGCGGCCGTCGAAAACATCCGCCTGCGGCAAGTCGCTCGCCAGGCGGCGATCATCGAGGAACGCGAGCGACTGGCCCAGGAAATCCACGACTCGGTGACGCAATCCATCTATAGCGTCGCCCTGTTTGCCGGGGCGGCCCAGGGAGCCATTGAGGCGAACGATGTCGCCAAGGCGCAGGAACGCATCCGGTTGATCCTGAATGTGACCGATCAATCCTTGCGCGAGTTGCGCCTGCTGCTGTTTGAGCTTCGCACGGAGTCGTTGGCCCGCCTGGGACTGGTGGAAGGGTTGAGAGAGCGCCTGCGCATCGTCGAGCACCGGGCGGGTGTTCAGGGCGAAGTGCGCGTGGGGAGCATCAGCGATCTGCCGATCGCTATCGAGGAGGCTTTCTATCGCGTTGCTCTGGAAGCGCTCAATAATTCCTTGCGCCATGCCCAGGCTCGTCAGGTCGCGATCAGTCTGATGGAGGAGGATGGCTACCTGTCGATGACAATCGCCGATGACGGTGCCGGTTTCGATGAAACAACCATCGCCGGCGGAGGCGGAATGGGGCTGGGGAGCATGCAAAAACGCGCCGATAAGGTGGGGGGCGTCCTGACCCTGACGTCGCGGGTCGGCGAGGGGACGAAAGTGCTTGTTCGCGCGCCTTTACGCTAAGTTCTCTTCGACGTTATGTATAGTGAGGTTCTTGCATTGCCGGAGAGAGGATTGAGACGGCCATATTCAGGGAGAGGGACAAACGGATGGAAGAAAAAATACGGCTACTGATCGCGGACGACCATGCAATCGTACGCCAGGGGTTAATCGCCTTGCTGGAGACCCACCCGGGAATTCAGGTGATTGGCGAGGCGGCCGACGGCGTGGAGGCGGTGACAATGGCTCTCTCGCTGAAACCCGACGTGATCCTGATGGATTTAAGAATGCCGCGCAAGGACGGCATCGGCGCCATCCGCGATATCATCAAACAGCAGCCCGAGGCGCGTATCCTCGTCCTGTCCAGTTTCGCCGAGGACATTCAAATCATGGAATCGATGAGCGCCGGCGCGTTGGGGTACCTTCTGAAAGACACGAAACTGGACGGGCTGGTCAACGGTATCCACGATGTTTACGCGCGCAAGATGCCGCTCGATCCCGTCGTCGCTCGTCAATTGGTGCAAAGCCTGAGCCATTCGCAGGCCGAACCGCGCCTGGCCGACGACCTGACTGCCCGTGAATTGGAGATATTACCCCTCATCGCGAGCGGGATGGGCAATAAGGAGATAGGGAATCGCCTGGGTATTACCACCCGAACGGTGGGGACGCATATCGGCAATATGATACGCAAGGCAGAGGTGGACAACCGCGTGCAGCTGAGCATGATGGCGCTCCGTCAGGGCCTGGCGTCGAATCAACCTGATTAACAGGCGTGGCGACAGGCCCCGGAACGAATCGGCCGCCGATTAATCTTCGGTGTAATACCCCATGCCCACCACGCCGGGACCGACGTTGGCCCCGATGACGGGTGTGAGTTCGTTGACGATTAGATCATCCACAGTCACCTCAGACCGAATCTTGTCGGCGATGGCTTGCGCTTCTTCGATGGCGCTGGCGTGGATGACCCCGGCATGGATGTGCTTCTTGCCTTTCATCGACTCCAGAACGGTGTCGATCATGTGCTGAATGGCTTTCTTTTTGGTGCGAATGGAGGCCAGCGGCTCGATCTTGCCGCCTTCCAGATGCAGGACGGGCTTGATGGACAGCATGGAGCCGACCAGGCGCTTGGCCCCGCCGATGCGGCCGCCTTTGTGGAGGTATTCCAGCGTGTCGACGACGAAGATGACCCGCATGCGCGGCACCAGTCCCCGAACGTATTCGGCGACTTCCTTATAATCATATCCTTCGGCGGCCCGACGCGACGCTGCCATCGCCAGCAACCCCAGCCCCAACGACGCGGAACGCGAATCAACGATCTCGATAGGGTAATCGCCCATCGCCTCCGCTCCCAGATGGGCCGACTGGATCGTGCCGCTCAGAAGCTCCGACACAAAAATGGCCACGATGCTGTCGGCGCCCTCGGCCACCTTCCGGAAATGCTCGGTAAATTGCCCCGGCGCCGGCTGCGAAGTCTTGGGCAGGTCCTTTGACAGCGGCAGGCGCTCGTAAAACTCGGCCGTCGTGATGTCGATCTGATCCAGCAGACTGGTGCCTTCCCAGTTCAGGATTTGGGGGATGACATAGATGTTGTATTCTTTTATAATGTCAACCGGCAGGTTGGCGGTACTGTCCGTGATAATGGCAACTTTAGCTTTGGCCATGTGACCATTTCTCCTTCATATGATTTGGATGGTGAATTCTACTTGCGGAAAAGGTTAGCGGGAAGATTGTATGAGAGCGCGGTATAATCGTCAAACACAGAGCAATTCAGGGTTATCCCCCTCAGCGATCTAAACAAAATACGTAGAGAAAGATCGATATACTGCCTATTGTGGGTAATTTGAGAGATGTTATTCTTACCATCATTAGGAGGGTGCTATGCATGGGGTGGATCCAGTCCCCTAAAACCTGGCGATGAGGAATCGCCAGGTTTTTGTTTGGATCGCCGGCGCCCACAGATAATAGTCACCTGAAGCCTGTTGGGTGAATCCGAAAAAATTTGCCATAATCGGCCGCGTGAATCGAGTTACCTATGTCGGCCACGCCACCCTGCTCATCGAACTGGACGGCGCGAACCTCTTAACCGACCCGCTATTAACCCTGCGTGTGGGCCACCTGCTGCGAACGTCGCGGGTTCCCGCGTTGGGTTCGCTCCCTCTGGACGCGGTACTCCTCTCCCATCTCCACGCCGATCATGTGCATCTGCGCTCCCTGCGTCGGCTGGGCAAGGATCAGCTGCTGATCGCGCCGCGCGGCTCGGTGGGCTATCTGGCGCGACATGGCTTTCATCGGGTGGTGGAGATGGAGGTGGGCGACAGCCTGCGCGTCAAGGGCGTCACCATCGAGGCGGCGCCGTCGGAGCACGCCGGGCGATCGATCCCCGGCCGCCCCCGCACGGACTGCCTGGGCTATATCATCCGCGGCAGCCGCAGCATCTACTTCTCAGGCGATACCGACCTGTTCGCGGGGATGTCGGACATCGACCCGGCGCTCGACGTGGCCCTTTTGCCGGTGTGGGGCTGGGGGCCGACGCTTGGCCCGGGTCACATGAACCCGTATCGCGCGGCCAAATCGCTGGAAATGTTGCGGCCGACGCTGGCCATCCCCATCCATTGGGGGACGTATTTCCCGGCGGGATTGCGGCCGTTCATGCCCACCCTGATCAGCCGGCCGCCTCATGAATTCGCCCGGTATGCCGGCAAAATCGCCCCCGAGGTGCAGGTGTGCGTGCTCGATCCCGGTGACGCGCTGGATCTGTCGGGTTTCCATGCCCGGACAGGCGGCGCGGGATCGATTTACTAACCGGCTACCAGCGTTCGTACTTTCCCGGCGATATCCTTGGCCCGCGCCAGCGCCTCACCCACCAAAACGGCATCGACCGCGGCCGCACGCATCATGGCCATATCCTCGGCCGACGCGATCCCGTTCTCGCTCATCACGGCGATCCCCGGCGGGATGAGCGGCCGCAGGCGGGCGGTCGTGTCGCGATCAACCTCGAAGGTCTGCCAATCGCGGTTGTTGATGCTGATGATGCCGGGCTGCAGCGGCAAGGCGCGGGCCACTTCTTCGGCCGAATGGACCTCGATCACCGCCGTCATGCCCAATTTGTGCACCAACGCCGACAGGTCGCGCATCTCTGTGTCGCTCAGCACGGCGGCGATAAGCAGCACGGCGTCCGCCCCGGCCAGGCGAGACTCATAGACCTGATAGGGATGGAAGATAAAGTCATGGCGCAGCACCGGCAGGCGCACCGCCTCGCGCACGTCGCGCAGATGCTCCAGCGCGCCCTGGAAGTGACGGGCGTCGGTCAGGACGGAGATGGCCCGCGCGCCCGCCTTCTCGCACAGGCGCGCCAGCCGGACGGCATCGTAGTTAGGAATCAGCAGTCCCTTGTCGGGCGACGCCTTGCCGCACTCGGCGACGAGCGAGACGCCCGGAGCGCGGACGGCGGCCTCGAAGTCGCGCGGTCGCGGGGCGACGGCTGTCATCGCCCGCAGATCCTCAAACGGCACGGCGGCCATCGTCCTGGGCAGGTTCTCGCGATGGTGGGCCATGATCTCGTCCAGCATTTGGCCGCGACGACGGGCCAGATTGGTGACACTCATTGTGTTAGGCCTCCGGCTCTCGCCTGATGTAGCCGCGCTCCAGGCAGACGGCCAGGAGCGACTCGATGAAGCGGCCAAGTTCGGCCGAGCATTCGGCGATGGGGGCAATGCGCCGGCGCACCTGGGCGATGCCGATCCCCTTTTCAACCCAGGCGCCACCGTCGTTCAGGTAGTTGTGCAGAAAGGGCATGAGGCGGTCCATGGCGTTGGCGAATTGGGCTTCGGCCGTGGTCCGCGCCTCGAACTCGTCCCACAAGGCGCGGAATTCGGCCGCCTGATCATCGGGCAGCAGCCCAAACAGGCGGTCGGCGGCGCGTTGCTCACGCTGGGCCTTGTCCGTCTGGGCCGCGGCGTCGTAGGCGAAGGTGTCCCCGGCGTCGATCTCGATGATGTCGTGCACCAGCAGCAGGCGCATGACGTGGTTCACATCCAGGGCTTCGTCGGCATATTCATTGAGCACCAGAGCCATCATGGCCAGATGCCAGCTATGCTCGGCCGAATTTTCACGCCGCGAGCCGTCGACCAATGGCGCGTGGCGCACAATGCCTTTCAGCCGATCGATCTCGATGATGAAGTTCAGCTGTCGGGCCAACCTGTCGTTGGGGGTGAGCATTTGCTAAATATCGTCCTCTTGTGTATCCGCGAGATAGTTGTCCTTGGCGGCTGTGGGATTATACTTCGGCCCGGCTGTGACTCAAGCGATTAACATCGTTGCAGCCCTTGTTACTCATGGAGGTAGTATGAAGAACATGAGCAACTTTTTACACGTCAAGTTGGGTTGGTGGGCGGCGCTGCTGCTGGTGTTCGTCGCCGCGGGCGTCGCTTATGCCGAGAGCGAGGGGCAAAGCAAACGCCTGTTTATGCCGGCCATCCTCATCGGCCCGGCGATGGATTGCAACGTCCCCGGCGCATCCTTCACCTCGCTCAGCGTCATTGGCGAGCCTCTCACGGTGAATCCCGAAACCAATCGCGATCTGAATTTGGGCGCGCGCGGCTATAAGCGGGTCAACGCGCTGTTGAAACTGGTGGATCTGGGGCCAGTGCATGACCGGAAAGCGCCCCAACTCCCCGGCATGTTCGCTGACCGGCGAACGCCGACCTTCACCAGCGCCTATGACGCCGACCTTGGCCTCTATCAGAAATGGGATGTGACGCTGCTGGGGATGGGCACGGCAAAGGGCGAGGTTATCTATACGCCGGACTCGGGCTATGATATCGAGCGAGGGTACGAGTATCTGGTGATGTATGCGTCCGAGACGCGCGTCACGCTCCATATCGGCCGTGAGGATGGGTTCAAAGGCTACGTGCTCCATATCGAGGATGTGTGCGTCGATCCCGATCTGCTGGCGCTCTACCGGCGACTGCACGCCGCCGGACGGCACTCGCTGCCGGCGCTGCGCGGCCATGATCCGTTCGGCCGAGCGATGGGCGTCGAGGTGAAGGCTGCCGTGCGGGATGGCGGCGGGTTCCTGGACCCGCGCTCGCGCAACGACTGGTGGCAGGGGAGATGATGGCGAGCAGTGAATTCAGAGGGCAGCCGCTGAATCCGTGAACCCGGCGGATTCCCTTTGTCGCGCGGCTTCGAACAGCAGGACGCCCGCCGCCAGCGCCGCGTTCAGCGATTCGGTCGCGTCGCGCATTGGGATGGTCACGCGCCCCGTGGCGACGTGCCCGGCGGCCGTTCCCGCCCCATGGGCCTCGCCGCCGATCAGGATGGCCGATGGTCGCCGCCAGTCGATGGCCGAGTAAACTGTTCCGTCACGCGCCGCCGCCAACCACACATCCAGCCCCCTGACCAAAGTGGCGATCTCCTCCCACGCGGCCGCGCGCACCGGCAGTCGCAAGATCGCCCCCATACTGCCGCGCACGACCTTGGGGTTATACGGGTCCACGCAGCCCGGCCCCAGCAGCACGCCATCCGCTCCCGCGGCGGCCGCCGCCCGCAGGATCGTGCCCATATTGCCGGGGTTGGCCACGGCGTCCAGGATGGCCAGCAGCGACGGCGTGTCGGGCCACGGCCGCGGCTCCATAGCCACCACAGCCAGCGCCCCCGGCGCGGTCTCCGTGTCGCTCATGGCGGCCATCACCCCGTCGCTGACCGGCGTCACCGCCACGCCAAGCTCGGGTAAAAGCGCGCGACCGTCGTTGCTCTCCGTCCAGTCGGCCGTCACATAAAGCGCCCGCGGCCGGATCGACGCCGCGGCCAGTTCCCGCATCCAGCGCGTGCCCTCGACCACAAACGCTCTTTCGTCGTGGCGAAAACGCCGGTCGGACAACAGGCGGCGCACGGTTTTGACTTGCGGGTTGGTTCGGCTGGTGATCACAGACCCAAGTATACTGCAGACCGGCCCGATCGCTATTGACCGGCCACCATGGGGATAAAGCCGTGTCGGTCGAGCGCGAGCGGTTCCGTCGGCGTGCCGATAGTGAACTCATGGCTGTAGGTGCGGCCGTTGAATGTCGCATCAAATCGCCACGTTCCCGTCTTCGTCCCGGCGGGGAAATCATACGACCACCACCAATAAGACAGGGTGTAATGCGCCTTGGCCACGCGCTGCTCCCATTGGGCGAAGATCGCCCCGTCCGGCGCGACGATCCGGTATTGCGTCGGCAGGCTGCTGAGCTGGTCGCGAAAGAAGGCCGTAAACGTGACGCGATCGCCGGGCTGGAACCGGGTCGCCTCGTTGGTGATGTCAGGGTTGGGGCATGACCCCCAAGAGAAGGGCGCGGTGCCGGTCATCAGCTTGTTGATCCCCGAATCGTAATAGTTCGGCTGGGATGCCCACCATGAGCCGACATCCAGCGGGTTGCAACTCCCGGCATAGGGATCGACCAGCCGCCCGCCGGCATATAGCTCGAAATGCAGGTGCGGCCCGGTGGAATTGCCCGAACTGCCCACCCGGCCCAGATATTCCCCGGTCGTGACCGTCGCGCCGATGCCTTTCGACGTCAATGAGCCGCGCTTCATATGCCCGTACCAGGCGACGGAACCGTCGTCGTGGCGCACATAGACGGCGTTCCAGCGGTTGCTGTTGAACGAACAGCTTTGATCGGGGTGGCCATCATCGCGCCCCACGATGACGCCGCCGGCCGCGGCCACGATGGTAATGTCGCCCGCCGCCATTTTGTTCCAGGCGAACGGCCACAGATAGAAGTCCGTCCCCTGATGGTTATAGCCGGAGGAGGTGTCGTAGGTGCGGCCGCCGCAGGCGTAGTCGCTCACCTGGTTGGGGAAAGCCGGCTGGTGGTCGACAAAGCCGGTGATGGCGTGATAGCCAGGATCATTGAACCCCGCCTGCCCCGCCAGCGGCCAACCCAGCGACTGGCGATCGGCTGACCGCGCTCCCGGCAGTTGTCCCTCGGCCGCCAGCCGGGCGGTGTTGGCGGCGATCATCGACTCGATGCGGACGCGCTCGTCGTCATCCAGCCGGTCGTCGGACGGCGCGATGTACTCGCCGCCGCCCGTCGCCACTGGTTGGGCCGGAGGCGTTTGCGAGGCGGCCAATCCGGCCGGTAAAATCAGGGCGAGCGCGCACGCCAGCCCGAATAAAACCATCGCCCGGCGCGGGTAGCCCTTCGGCGATGGCCGATCTGCTCGTTGATTGGGTTGAATCATCGAGGCCATTCTAGCCGATGGCCGGGCAACGCTCCGTGCCCGAAGCGTGAAAGCCGCGTATAATATGCGTTGGCGGCTCCGGCCGGCACATTACCCTGCGACCACCCGCATCTTATGATCGATGAACAGAAGGTCTGGGACGACATCTGGCCCGTCGTGGAGCAGCTCATCGCCGCCACCGTGGCCGAAGACCCTCAGACTATCCAACAACTGCTGCTGCCCGGCGGCCAGGCGGCCGATGCCCTTGACCTTTACGGCTTCGTCGTCTTCGACATCCTGCTCAAGACGATTCTCGGCCGCGAGCGACTGGGCCTGATCAGAGCCATCGAGGGCGACGGCGGGCAATCGGCATTCATCGAGTTCGCCTGGCCCGATCCGGCGGTGACCGGCCGCGGCTATACGGCCGTCGACGTGGTGGCGGTGCGGCTGGAACAGGTCGACGACCGCTGGCTCGTGAGCGAAATCAATCCGGCCGGCGCCGATCTGCCGCTCAACAACCTGCGAGCCACCAGCATCCTGGCCGGCACGCAGGTCATGAGCGACGATGGCTCGCTGCCGTCGGAGCCGTGGATCTTGCCCGTGGCGCTCCATGCCGGGTTGCTGCAATTGCCATTGCAGCCCGGGGCAGCGGCCGATCCGGTTGAGTCGCTGCTCTTGCCCGGCCTGCAAGCGCGTCAGTTCGGCTTTCTGCCGCTGATCTACGGCCGGAGGCTTTGGCGAGATTTCGCCGCTACAGGCAAGGGGGATGTCGCCGACCGGCCGGAAGCCTGGGCCGCGGCCGTCGAGGTGATCCTGGGCGAGCAGTCCAATCATGGCGAAACCCAGGCCGCCGTTGGTCGCCATTATCGCGCCTCGCTGGGGGCTGTGTCCTCGCGCGCCAAGCAGATCCGTCGCGCGCTCGACATCCAGCCCTTCGACGAGCGCTACACCGATTTAAAAACGACAGAGATTGTTTACAAGGAGCAATAGATGAACAAGAAAACCGTCACCGATATCGACGTCAAGGGCAAGCGAGTCTTTGTCCGGGTCGATTTCAACGTTCCCCTCAGCAGCAAGGATCCCAAAGATCACATCACCGTCACCGACGACACCCGCATCCGCGCCGCCCTGCCCACGCTCAACTACCTGCTGGACCACGGCGCGTCACTCATCCTGGCCTCGCATCTCGGCCGCCCCAAGACAGCCGACGACGTGCAGTACGCCATGAAGCCGGTGGCCGTCAAGCTCCAGGAGCTGATCGGCCGCCCTGTCCAGTATGTGCCCGCGGTGATGAGCGCCGAGGTGAAAGCCGCTGCCGCGGCCCTGAAGCCGGGCGATGTCCTGCTGCTGGAGAACACTCGCTTCCACCCCGGCGAGAAGAAAAACGATCCCGCGCTGGCGGCCGATTTCGCCTCGCTGGCCGATGTATATGTGGATGACGCTTTCGGCTCGGCCCACCGGCCGGATGCCAGCGTCGACGGCGCGGCCTACGCCATGCGCGCCAAGGGCGGGGCGGCCGTCTCCGGCTTCCTGATGAACGCGGAGATATCGGCCCTCGGCGAGGCTGTCGAGAACCCGCCGCATCCCTACGTCGCCATCATGGGTGGCGCGAAGATCTCCGACAAGATCAAGCTCATCGAGAACCTGCTTGACAAGGCCGACAAGATCCTCATTGGCGGGGGCATGGCCAACACCTTCCTGAAGGCCCAGGGACACAACATGGGCAAGTCGCTGGTGGAGGAGGAGGCCCTGCCGGAAGCCAGGCGGCTGCTGGAGACGGCCGCCGATCGGCTGATCCTGCCCGTGGATGTGGTGACGGCCACCGAAGTCTCCCCGGACGCGCCGTCGGAGGTGGAGATGATCTGGGCGCTGTCGCCGGAGAAGATGGCCCTCGACATCGGCCCGGCCACGCTGGAGCGGTTCAACGCCGAGCTGCAGGGGGCGCAACTGGTGATCTGGAACGGCCCGATGGGGGTGTTTGAGGTGGCGCAATTCGCCAACGGCACCAACCAGCTGGCGCAACTGCTGGCCGGGATGGTCGACCACGGCGCGAAGGTGATCATCGGCGGCGGCGATTCGGCCGCGGCCGTGCGCAAGGCGGGCCTGACCGACAAGATGACCCACGTCAGCACCGGCGGCGGGGCCAGCCTGGAACTGCTGGAGGGACGGCAGCTGCCGGGCGTGGTGGCGCTGGACGAGAAGTAGAACGACGGGACGCTGATCGCGTCTAACCGTATAGAGCGGCCGCGCTACCGCCATCGAACCAGGTGGCGGTAGCACTTTATTTAAGGGGAGTGTTTTTCTGCAATCGGTTGTTGTAGATCTTGCAACACTGTATCCACTCGGATACAATATTGAGGTACATGTACACCGTCTTTCGATCCAAAGAGTTCGATAGCTGGCTTGCGGATCTTAAAGATGCCAAGGCAAAAGCTCGCATCGTTGCACGACTTAAATCGGTTGAATTTGGCAACCTAGGTGATGTTCGATCGGTAGGTGGTGGTATCAGCGAGATGCGAATTCATTACGGCCCAGGGTATAGAGTATATTTTACGCGAAGGGACAGGCTCCTGATATTTCTGCTGACGGCTGGAGACAAACCCTCCCAGGAACGTGACATTAGAAGGGCAAAATCATTGGCGGAAACGCTGAAGGACTAAGATGGACAATTTTGCAAAATTTGACGCGGCCGACTATCTGGACAGCGAAGAGGTGATCGTCGAGTATCTCACGGCCGCCCTGGAGGATGAGAACCCGGATGTGTTTCTGTCGGCTTTGGCCGATGTCGCCAAGGCGCGCGGCATGAGTGTCGTCGCGCAAAACTCGGGTCTGGGCCGCGAAAGCCTTTATAAGGCGCTTACGCCGGGGGCGAAACCGCGATATGACACGATTCTTAAGGTTCTCCACGGTTTGGGCGTCAAGCTGATCGCCACATCCGTACCAGTTTCCGCGCACCCGGAGTAAGAAACAGCCGAAGTGACCCACGAACTCCCCCTAACAAAGGCCAACCGCCTCCGTCTGGCCGAGGTTTTTCGCCACAACCAGCGCGTCGACTGTTCCATCGACTGCGCCGTCGAGGGCCAGATGGGACGCGCCTTCGTCGATGACCTGGAGCGCCCCACCGCCTGGCGCATCACCGTCGGCCCTTTCTGGTACTTTGCCGGAGATGCCGGAGGCCCCGGCGGCCGGGCGCTGATGCAGGAATTCCCGGCCTATAACCTGCTGATGCCCTCGCCGCCGGAGTGGGTTGACGCTGCGCGTGAGCGTTTCGGCGACAAACTGGTGGCCTTCCCGCGCTACGGCTTCTCAGCCGATACCCTGTCCGAGGCCCACCTGTCGGCCGTGCTGGACAACTCGCCCCATCGCGACCGAGTTCTGCGCGTCGATGCGGACCTGCTGGCTCGTCCCGACAACTATGTGGCGTTTGACGACTTCGACTCCCCGGCCGACTTTCTGGAACGTGGCATCGGCTACACTCTGATGGAAGGTGACAAGTTAACCGGCGCGGCTTACTCTTCGCTCGTGTGCAATCGCGGTATCGAGGTCAGCTTGTTCGTCGACGAACAGTACCGGCGGCACGGCATCGCCACGGCCATCTCCGCCGCCCTGCTCCTGGAGTGTGTGCGGCGCGGGCTGCGGGCGAATTGGGACGCCGCCAACCCGGAGTCGTGCCTGATTGCCGAACGGCTGGGCTACTCGTTCACTAGCTCCTACGACTCCTACTACCATACGGTTAAACAACCCCCCACGCCATAAGGAGAAAACGGATGTACGGACTGATCGGCAAGATGATCGCCGCGCCGGGCGAGCGCGACGCCCTGATCGCAATTATGCTGGATGGTATCGCCGGAATGCCGGGCTGCCTCAGCTACGTCGTCGCCAGAGACCCGGCCGACGAGGACGCTATCTGGATCACCGAGGTGTGGGACAGCCCGGAAAGCCATCAGGCGTCGCTGTCGCTGCCCGCCGTGCGGGAGGCCATCACTCGCGCCCGGCCGCTGATCGCCGGTTTCGGCGATTCGACAACGACGGAGCCGGCTGGCGGGCATGGCCTGGTTCCGGTTGATGGTAATCGCTGAAATTGCGCGAAGGGCATAGCTACTCTGATCGGGTATATATGATCGATAAATCTCAAGCGTACTTCTGGTCGGCCGACTGGCAAGAAGCCGAACGGGCCGCGCAAGCCGATATCGACGCAAGGCGGGTACAGACCTTCGATTCGGTTGAGAACTTGCTTGCTGATCTGGATGACGAAAACCTGGATTAAGTCGATTCAGGCAGCAGTCATCCCCCCGACCGGTTCTGAGCGGCCGCCTCCGCTTTTAACGCCGCTCGTATCTCCGTCGACGATACGTCGTTGCGGAACAGCCGCGAGGGGATGGGCTGGAACAGCTCGCTGAATCCTTCGGGTATCGCCAAATCGCCCAGTTCCCGGAACCTGCCGTCTTCTCCTTCGCGCCCGGCGACGAGGAAACGGTTGCCGCGGTCGCGCATCTCGGCCA
>CAZZJN010000061.1:0-2939 GCA_964654505.1 uncultured Ardenticatenaceae bacterium
GGAATTGTAAGGCTCGCCAAACAAGCTTAACTTGGTGACCGCCGGCAACATCACCTCGGCGTGGATAGGCGCCGTGATGGCGATATTGACAGTGGCACTTGCCGCCACATCCCCCGTGGCCCGGGCCGTGATCGTGCGCGATACCACATCGCCGACGACCTTGCCGCTGATGGTGATCGGATAGGCGCAGGTGTAGCTCTCTCCGGCGGAAAGGGCTTGAGGAGTCTGACAACTGCCCACGCCACCAAGGTTGCCCGATATTGCGTCGATCAATTCATTGATGGTCAGATCGGCAGCCGTGTTGTTCGTCACCTGCACGGTCAATGTGGTATTGCCACCGGGCGCGACGAGATGGGACGGATTGGCGGTCAATTCCACATCGAGCGGGGCGCTGACGGTCACTGCGTCGGTGACCACAAATGATTTGGTATTGTTGCCGGTCCCATAGGCGGCGCCTGCGGTGATGAAGTTGACGAACGAGGCTGAGTCTACCGTCAGTTCCTGCTTGTAGCTGCACGTGCGGACTTCATTTTCAGCGATGGCCTTGACGATTCCCGGGCAGGTATTATCGGTCAATCCCGCGGCGAATAAATCGCCGTGCCGATCGCTGGTCAGCGAGGTGAGGGTCACGGTCTCGCGACTGCGGTTGTGCAACTCGACATTGAAGGTGACAAAGGTCGGTGTCCCGGCGTTGACGACGGACGGATTGGCCGTCACCTCCAACGCCAGATCGATCACCGAGATCTCAACCTCGGCCAAATCCGTTCTAATCCCCTCGCTCGGATGGGTGCCCTTCGCCTCGATAATTAACTTAAAGGGAGTCGTGACCGCGGGGATGGAACAATTATATGATTTCTCCTGGTATTCGGCTATCGTCCCCAACGATGACGATGGTCTGCTGCAATCACCAGGCGCAACCACTGGAACCACTGGAACCAAATATGAACCGGTACCGACATCGTAATATTGTATCGTGGCCGTCGTAGAGACATTCTCCAAGGCGGTGTTCAGAGGGTTCATCACCACGATATGGAACTGCGCATTACCCCCCTTCATCAGGGTGGTCACATTGTCCTTGGGGTCGACCTGAACAACGATAGGCAGGGCGACCTTGACCAGGGCCTGCGTGCCGGCCGATACCTCGCCCAGGAGTTCCACATCCTTGGCCGTCACTGTAAACGAATGATAGTACCCCTCCTGCATTCCATACGCCAGACAGTCAAATGAATGAGAGGCTCCGGGAGCTAATTCGCCGGACAGGACTTTGGAGCAAGTATTATCCGGTTGGGTCGGCTGAGATGGAGAAGTGACCACGATATCCTTCAAATTCACATTGCTGCCGGTGTGGTTCGTGATGGTTATCGAGAATGTGGCGCTTCCGCCCACGGGAATGGCGGTCGTGGATGCCGTTGTGGTGGCCGTGATATTGATGCGCGGAGCGATGATCTTGACCGTAGATACGGCCGTGTTGCTGGATGCCTCACCGTCATGAACCACCACCTCGATGCTTCGTTCCGCAGTATTCGGGGAGGCCACATCAGGCTGGATGCCATAGGTGACGGACTTCAGAACAGTCTGATAATCGGCGATGGAAGCCGGTCCGGTGAGCGTCAGCTCGCCTGTCAGACCGTCGTAGCTCTTGGTAATACCCCCGGTCACAGTGGCATCCAGAACTTCCTTGTCGGGATGCTTCATGTTCGTGATTTTTACCGTCGCGCTCATCAGCCCTGTATTATCGAGGTCGGTTATCGTCAGGTTGGCGCCGGCGATCTTGACGGCGGTTTTACCGGCCGAGTGGGTAGTCGAAAACCCCGTGCCCACGCTGCCGCTATCCAGGTCGAGGGTCGGCGCGTCGTTGACCGGGGTCACTGTGATCGACACAGTGGCGGGAGCGCTATCGAGCGCGCCATCGTTGACCTTGAAGGTAAAGCTGTCCGAGCCGTAGAAGTTGAGATTCGGCGTATATGTCCGGTTGGCTCCAGTCCCGCTGAGTGATCCATGCGTTGGTTGAGTCACAATTATAAAGGTTAGTGTTGCGTTCTCCGGGTCACTGCCGGTAAGCGTGATCGGTGTCGCCGTATCCTCCACCACGTCGACATCCTGATCATCGGCCGTCGGGGCGTCATTGACCGGGGTCACCGTGATCGATACGGTAGCGGGAACGCTTTCGAGCGTGCCGTCACTGACCTTGAAGGTGAAGCTGTCCGGGCCGTTATAGTTGAGATTCGGTGTGTATGTCCGGCTGGCTCCGTTGCCCACGGTCGGGCTGAGCGTTCCGTTCACCGGCGGGGTCATAATCGTAAAGGTCAACGTATCGCCAACGTCCGGATCACTACCGGTAAGCGTGATCACTGTCGCCGTATCCTCAATCACGTTGATGTTCTGATTATCGGCCGTCGGCGCATCGTTGGCCGGGGTTACTGTGATCGATACGGTGGCCACATTACTGGTGTCCGTGCCGTCGAAGATCTGGAAAGTGAAGCTGTCCGGGCCGTTATAGTTAAGCGCCGGCGTGTACGTCTGGTTGGCCCCTGTTCCACTGAGCAAGCCATGGTCGGGCTGATCCACAATACTAAATGTGAGCGTATCACTAACGTCCGGGTCACTGCCGGTGAGCGTGATTAGCTTCGGCGTATCCTCACCCATGCTGACATTCTGATCATCGGCCGTCGGCGCGGTGTTGAGCGGATCATCCTGCTTGGGTTTCACAGATGTAGAGCGTTGCGCGGGAGGCGCACCCGGAACGAGGGAACGAACATCCGCCGGCATAGAGATCGCCCACACCAATACAATCGCCAGCGCCAGCAAGCTGACCGGTATCGCTTTTCTGTTCATCATCTTCCCTCACTCTCAACTCTACCGTAGCACCCGGCCGGGATCGATTGCCCGGGCAGTCCTCCATGCCACCAGACGGTTATGAACGGCCGCCAACAGGCAGC
>CAZZJN010000061.1:3039-7124 GCA_964654505.1 uncultured Ardenticatenaceae bacterium
GCCCGGGCAGTCCTCCATGCCACCAGACGGTTATGAACGGCCGCCAACAGGCAGCGCCATATTTTATGTTACCGTCGATCATCATGAGTCATGGTTAATTATCAGTGAAATACGAGAGGCGATCGGAGCCGCCTTCTGCCGGCAAGGAATGAAAAAGGAATAACCGGCATTCTCCACACATAATAGTACTTCAGTACTAGTCATCGTACCGAAATACTAATCTGTTCTATAAAATTGTGCCAGTCGAATTTGGAATTTTGGACGATTATCGTCCGAATCCGGTCTATCCCGGCGGCAGAGTGGGCGGCACTTCCGTCGGCGGAATATCCGTGGGTGGTACATCCGTCGCGGGCGGAGCTGTCGGCACATCCGTCGGTGGCGCTGATGTGGCCGGTGGCGCGCTGGTAGCCGGCGGCGGCACCGTCGTGATGGGCGCAGAAGTTGGTGGCGGCGCGGGGGTGTTGGTGGACGGCGGCGGCGCGCTGGTAGGCGGGAGTGCCGCTTGCGGTACCCAGACCTGCTGGCCGATGCTTAGACTATCATTGGGCAGGCAGTTGACTTCCAGCAATGTCTCCACAGGGATATCGGCTCGCTCGGCAAGTTTGGACAAGGAATCGCCGTTGCGAATGGTATAGGCCACCCATCCCGCCGGGGGTTCGACTACACAAACCACGGTCGGCGTCGCGGACGGCGTCTCGCTAGGCGGCGCATCGGTCCCGCCTTGCGTGGCCGTCGCTTCCGCCTCAAGCGGCCGAATCGAAATAGGGATCAGATCGCTGGCGACGAATACCTCGTCTCCGTCAACGCTCTCCAGACGAATCTGCCAGGCGAGTCCGGTGCCCGTGACAGGCAACTCCGCCGCAGGAACCTGCAAGCGGTAGACCGCACCGTTGTTGGGTTCGGTCAGCGCGCCTAGTTTGTACTCCTGCTCGCCATCGAGCAAGTAGACGGCGAAGTGGCGGCCAGGTTCCAGCACCGTCGGCCACATCCAGTCGAAATTGATCGTATCCTTCATGCCGAATTCGCGGAACGGCCCCGGGAAAAGCACCGATATGGAGAAATCGCCGGCCGATTCAGTGGGCAGTTCAGGCGTCGGCGTACCGGTGGGCGTGGCGTTCGGGTCGGCCGTCTCGACGACGGCGACGTTTGTCCCCGCCGGCGTCGCCTGACCGCCGCTATTGGAGCCGAACAGGCCCCGCAGCAAGAAGAAGCCCAGAATGCCGACCAGGATCAGGGCGACGGGCACGATATAGACGGCCATCGAACGGCTGCGCTGCGCGGACCAGGCGGCCGCCTTGGGCAATTCCTGCTCGGCAAAGACGGCCGTCTCGATAGCCGTGATCATCTCATCCGTAGTCTCGAAACGGCTCCATTCTTGCCGCCAGAGGCAGTTGCGCACCAGTCGGTATGTTTCGCCGGCCAGACCGGGGCGCGCTTCTTCGAGCGGCTCCTCTTTGGGCATGTTGGCATGAGGAAATATATCGAAGGGCAGATTGGGCAGGTTCGGCCGGTGTCCGGCCAGCAACTCATAGAGAATGATGCCCAAGGAGTAGATATTGCTGCGCTCAGTCAGCGGCTTGCCTTCCGTCTCCTCCGGCGCGGCATATCCCAGCATCGCGTCATCAGCCCCGGCCGTCGCTGGGGCCGGGTAGCCGGTGACCAGTGGTACGCCCAGATCGATCAGGACGGGTGACCCATCCTCGCGCAACATGATATTTTCCGGCCGCAAGTCGTGGTGGATCAGGCCCGCCTCATGGGCCACACCCAGACCCTGGGCGATTCGCTTGACCAACCCCAGCGACTCGATGACCGGCAAAGATTCCACATCGCCTCGCAGAATGGCGATCTTGTCGGCCAGTGTCCGATAAGGAAAATAGTCGATGACGGCATACGGGTAGCCATCTTCGGTCACATCGATATCACTGACAACGGCGATGGCGGGGTCCTTGAGTTGCGAGACGGTCTCCATCCGGGTGTAGAAGCGCTCGACGAGGTCTTCATCCTCATCACCCGTCACGCGCAGGACCTCCAGGAACACCAAGCGCTCCAGCTTGACATCACGCGCCAGAAAGAGATCGCTGGCCTTGCGTGCCGCGATATGCGATTCGATTTCGTAGTTGCCTATCTGCTGCCCGGACAGGTCTTCCTTATCCCTCGCCACCATAACAAACTTGTACTCGCGTGATTATCCCGATCTGACGGCCAAGAGCAAACACCCCGATCCGATGATATGAATCGGTGGGCCTTTTGTACTATTATACACGAACGTTCAATATTCCAACCGTCGCTTTCCCATCCGGTGTGACTTTACCGTTAATTATTAATCATCAAGCCGATCGGCCGGATCTCGCTTTGACCAATGATGGTCCCGGAATCGACATCTTCCAGCACGACCAACCAACTATAGTCGCCCGGTTCAACGACGAAATCGCCGATCGTCGCCCGTATTTGATACCCCTGCCCCAGATTAGGCCCAACGGCCGAACCCAGCAGCACGCGCTCATCGCCAGCCAGCAAATAGACGCCGTACCGCTGTTGGGGTGTAGGCTCTCCCGCGGCACTCCAATAGAACGATACCGTATCCCCCATCCGAAAGATGCTGCCTGCCGGCGGCCCCAGCAGGGGAATAGGCACCGGCGCGGCCGCTGTCGGCTCGCTTTCGACCGTCGGGGTCTCTCCCGGCCCACCGGCCACCGCCCAGGGGGTGGCCAGGCCCGGTACCAGCCCAAATGCATCTCCCGGAACATCCTCGTCGTGGGTGGGTAAAGGCTCCGGCGTGTGATTGGTAACCCCAACGGGCGTTGGCTGAGAGGCCTTGTCGGCGATCCAAACCCACCCGCTTAGCGCAAGGGCCAACAGGACCAGCGCCAAAATAAAATAGACATATGGCGACGGCCCCTTCCCGTCATTCGCGGCCCCATCATCAACAGGCGTTTGCGTCTCTTCCGAACTCACTGGTGAAGTCTAACACATTGCGTCATGGCGGTGAAGCATCAATCGAAAAAGAGTTCTTCGCGGCCGGAAAGCTTGGCCTCGATACGATCGATCACCGTGTTGAGGTGCTGATCGTGATGGACAAAGTCGAGATGCTGGGTGCGAAGGGTCAGGACAGGACATAAATCGAAAGAGCTGAGCCATTCCCCATAGAAAGAGTCCAGCAACTGGAGGTAATCCTCGGTAATGCCTGCCTCGATCGGGCGGGCGCGCCGGTGGATGCGCTCCAGCAGAACGGGCACGGGAGCCGTCAGATAGAGTAGCAAATCGGGTCGCGGCAGGCCGGACACGACCAGGTCGAAGACTCGGCGATAGGATTGGTAATCCCGCTCGTTCAGATTGCCCAGATGATGGAGCACGCGGGCAAAGATATAGGCGTCCTCATAAATACTGCGATCGGAGATAGCTGATAGAGACGCATTAGCCAATGCCAGGTGCTGTTGCGCGCGGTGGCCCAGAAAAAAGACCTGCAAATGGAACGACCACTGGCGCATATCGTCGTAGAATTCAGCCAGATAGGGATTATCGGCCACCGATTCGAAGCCGCTCGTCCAACCCAGGCGGGCGGCCACCCGTTCGGCCAGAGAGGTCTTGCCAACGCCGATATTGCCGGCTACCAGGATAAAGCGTTTTGTCATGGCCGATAAATTGTAGCGTCTCCCGCAAGGTTGACCAGCCAAAACCCGAAGGCTCGATTGCCACAACCGGAGGGTCAAACTATAATCCATTTATGATCCTGGACCCCGTCATCCAGCCAGAGATTGGCGAGGATACCGAACAATCCGAAGCCATCGAACCGCCGGCGCGGGTCTTCATACACAACGACGATGTGACGCCGTATGAATTCGTGATCATCGTCCTGCAACGTTTTTTCGGCCTAAACCCTCTGGACGCCGAGCAGGTTACCTATACCGCGCATATGTCGGGCGTCGCCTATGTGACGACACTGCCCAGGAGCGAAGCAGAAAAAAAGGTGGGGCAGGCGCATTTTGCCGCCAGTCTGGAGGGTTACCCCCTGACGTTTTCCATTGAATCGGCGTGAGCCACGCCTCAGAAGGAGTTTTTTTATGAGTTTCAGCCTTAGCGGGGCC